>CANJOX010000398.1 GCA_947475795.1 Gemmatimonadota bacterium | reverse complement strand
TCTCGATGGCTGTCTTTCTGCTGGCGTTCCTCGGGATGCCGCTCGCCGGCGGCATGGGCTTTTTCGCCAAGTGGTATCTGTTGCAGGCGGCGTTGCAGGCATCTACGCCACAGTCTGTGCTGGCCGTGATCATCGTGTTGAGCAGCGCCGTCTCGGCGGCGTACTACCTCACCGTCATCTCGGCGATGTTTATGCGGCCACGGCCGGAAGGACATCCGGTCCCCTCCACCATCCCCATGGCGCAGTCGCTTATCACCGTGTCGGTGATCGCCCTGCTCGTGCTGGGTGTGTATCCCACGCCCATGATTGAATTGGCCCGCCGCGCGCTCCCCGGACTCGCAACCGATACGGTGGCACCTGGTCGGACCAGTGGACCGCGCTTGCAGGCGGCGAGTCTCGGGCGGTGAGGCCGCTGCGTTGCCATCCTTCGTCACGTCTCTCAGCACCTGAGTCCTCCCTATAATGTCGATCAGTCAGACGATCTTCCGGCAGTATGATGTCCGCGGCATCGTCGGTCATGACCTCACGGAGGAAGTCGCCTACGGGCTTGGCCGAGGGTATGCGGCGTATCTCGACGCCCACGGCATGACCGGTGCGGTTGCCGTCGGACGCGACAACCGGCCGAGCGGAGACGCGTTGCGTGATGCGCTCGTCCGCGGGCTCACCGAGTGCGGCGTCGATGTGATCGACATCGGCGTGGTGCCGACACCGCTGTTGTACTGGGCCCTGCATCACGAACCCGTGGTCGGGGGGATCCAGATCACCGGGTCGCACAATCCCGCCGAGTACAACGGCTTCAAGATGTGCGTCGGGACGGGATCGCTGCACGGCGAAGAGATTCAGGTGCTGTACCGTCTGATCACCGGTGGCGTGTTCCCCGCGGGGATGGGCACGGTACGGTCAGTGCCCGTGATCGATCGCTATGTGAGTGATATCGCCGCGCGGATCGGGCGCATTTCCCATCCGGACGGATCGGCGCTCAAAGTGGTGTATGACTGTGGCAATGGCGCCGGTGCGCTGGTGGCGCCGCAGCTCTTCCATGCACTCGGGATCGAGGGCATCGGGTTGTTCACCGAGAGCGACGGGACGTTTCCCAACCATCATCCGGATCCGACGGTCCCTGAGAACCTGGCCGACTGTATCGCCGCGGTGCAGGCGAGCGGCGCCGAGATCGGGGTGGCCTTCGATGGGGACGCAGACCGGATCGGTGTAGTGGACGGTCAGGGTCGGATCATTTGGGGGGATCACATCCTCATCCTCTACGCCCGTGACGTGCTGGCGCGCACCGGACCCGGGCAGCCCATCATTTTCGACGTGAAGTGCTCGCAGGCGCTGTCCCATGGCATCACCCAAGCCGGTGGTGTGCCGGTCATGTGGAAGACGGGGCACTCCCTCATCAAGGACAAGATGAAGGAGACCGGTGCGCCGATCGCCGGCGAGATGTCGGGACACATGTTTTTTACCGAGAGTTTCTACGGCCACGACGACGCGCTGTATGCGGCCGCTCGGCTCCTGCGCATCATCGCGGACGCGGGCCGGCCGATCGAGGCCCTGCTGTCGGACGTCCCCCATTATGTGTCGACGCCCGAGCTGCGCATCGATACCGATGAGGCGTCCAAGTTCGCCATCGTCGCCCGCGCCGCGGCCCACTTTGGGGCGTCGCACGACGTCATCGATGTGGACGGCGTCCGCGTCTTGTTCGGTGACGGCTGGGGACTGCTGCGCGCCTCGAACACACAACCGGTCATCGTGGCTCGCTTCGAGGCGAGCAGCGCGGAACGGCTGGCCGAGATCCGCGGCGTGATGGAATCGTGGCTGCACACGCAGGGCGTATCGCTCTGAGCGCGGACACGGGTCGCTGACGTGCGCACTCGCGGCTGGCTGATCATCGGTCTGGCTCTCGCCGCCGCGTTGCTGCTCATTGGGCGCGCGGTGACCGCGTTGGCCGTCGATCATGCGTGGTTTGCCGCGATGGGCGTTACGGCGCTGTTCTGGGAGCAGTTCCTCGACACCCTGCTGCTGCAGGGCGGCGCATGGGTGCTGGGTTCGGCGTTCGCGGTGGTGAACCTGCACGCCGTCCGCCGTACCATCGTCGCGGTCACCGTGCCCTCGCGCGTGGCGAATCTGCAGGTGACCGCGATGATTTCCGGGCAGCGCCTGATGGCCGTCACCGTGGTGCTGGGGACGCTCGTCGGCGCGGCGCTTGCGGTCCCGCTGTCGAATTGGGCGGATGTCGCCGTCGTCCGTCATGGGCTGGCGTTCCGCGAGATCGAAGGAATTTTTGGCCGGGATCTCAGTTTCTACGTCTACTGGTTGCCACTCGAGGAAACGCTCTATCTCTGGGCGTTGGTCAGCGTGGTGGCGAACACGGCGCTGGTCGTGGTGCTGTACGCGCTCACGCGCAGCCTCCGCATGGAGGGACGACGTGTGGCGGCCTCCACGCATGTCCGGCGACACCTGAGCGTGCTCGGTGCCCTTGTCCTGCTGCTGCTGGCGTGGAGTTACCGACTGGACGGCTTCGACCTGTTGCGGCAGGGCAGCGGTGCCGACGGCACGTTTCTCAAGGTCGATCATCGCGTCACCCTTCAGCTCGATACGCTCCTCTCGTTCGGAAGCGCCATCGCCGCACTGGTCGTGCTGCGGTCGGGATGGGTGGGCCAGCTTCGGACGGCGTTTCTCACGCTCACCGTGATTCTGGTGTCGGCCATCGGGCTGCGGCAGGCGCTGCCCGCCGTGATCTCCCGCACCAGTCTGCTGGGCGATCCCTCGCGTCGCGATCTGGACTACCTCGCGACCCGCGCCCTCTTCAGCAGACGGGCCTTCGACGTCGAAGGAATTCGCCCACGGTCCGACGACCGCCGCGCGCGCGTACCTCGGCGCCTCAGCGCCGCCGACCTGCCGACACGCGTGAGCCTGTGGGATGCCACGGCGCTCATGGGGGCTCTGACCCCGGCGTCGGCGACGTCGACGGGTGCGCGGGACTCCCAACAATCGAGTGAGGCCGCACGATCGGAGGACACGGGCGGTGGTGCAGGGGCGTGGTCAGGCCTCGACGCCGTGTCCGTTGGCTGGTCGTTCATGGGCGAGCACGTCACGGCCGTCGTCGCTCGTCCGACGGGCGCGGAGCGTGACGGGTGGGTCGTGTCCGCCGTGGATGTCAGCCGCCCGACGATGCGAGACAGTGTCCTCGCGTTCGAGCCTGCCGGTGATGCACCGGCCGGCGACGAGCCGATGGTCGGCCCGGGCATTCGTGGAACGCGCCTGATCGCCGACCGACGATACCGGAACATCCCCGGTGTGTCACTCCGCTCGTGGCGTGCGCGGGTCGCGCATGCGTGGGCGCTGCGGGATCTGTCGCTCCTGCCGGCTGTGTCAGGGGCCGTGGAGCCGATCCTCATCAGTCATCGCGACGTGCGCGCGCGTGTGGCGCGGCTCGCCCCGATCTTTGTCCAGGGCACCGAGGTGCTGCCGCTCGTCCACGACGCCCGGTTGTACTGGACCGTGCAGCTGTACAGCGCGTCGGACCGGTACCCCCTCAGCCAGCGATGGCAGATTGGGGGCGGCATCTACAGCTATTTCCGCTTGGCGGCCACGGCGGTCGTGGAGTCCGCGACGGGGCGAGTCGCACTGGTGCTGGCGGCCAGACCGGATGCGCCGACGCGCACATGGCGGGCCGTAGCGCCGTCCCTGTTCTCGGCCGCCGGCGATCTGCCGGCCGGCGTGCTCGCGCAGTTGCCCGTGCCGACCGA
>CANJOX010000397.1 GCA_947475795.1 Gemmatimonadota bacterium | reverse complement strand
TGTCCGGTGCGGGCATCGAGGGCGTGCAGTGTCCACCGCGAGGCGATCAGGATGCGACGCTGGCCGTCGCCGTTCCATGAGGCCACACCGCGGTGCACGAACCCTGCCCGGTCGTCGGCGATGAGCCCCCAGCGCGTCGCACCGGGGTCGAAGGTCCACAACGCGCGACCGGTGCGCCCGTCCAACGCGACAACCCGGTTGAATGGCGTAGTCAGGTACAGCGTATCGCCGAACGCCAACGGTGTGGCTTCGAATTTCCCCGGGTGCACGCGCTCGCCGGTTTCCGCGGCGAGGTGATCAACCTCCCCGGTGGCCCAGCGCCACGCGGGTGACAGCGCCGCCACGTTGTCCGGCGTGAGGTCCGCCAGCGGCGAGTAACGTTGCGATCCCGCATCACCCGCGTACGCGGGCCAGCCCACGGGTAAGCGGTCCGACGGGCCGTCGGCCACGGCCGGGGAACTGCAGGCGGTCCCGCCGGCGGCCCCGTAGCAGCATACCGTCACGGCCATGACACGCCTCGCCCACCGCGCGGGGGCGTGCGGTGACGCGGTGGGCACCGGCTGTGCTCGTTCATTCATGGCGTGTCCCGTGATCCATTGCGACTGTTCTGTTTCACTGCCATGCATCACAGCAAGCGGAGTGCCAACGCATCCCGACGAATCGACCGCGATGCCGTCACGCCCGACCGCTTCTCATTCGCCGCACGAAACCTTAAATCAAACGGGACCACTCCCCCTACCCCGACGGCGATGACTGCTTCCTCCCTCCCCGACCTCTCGCGCCCTCCGCTCACGATGCTCTCCGAAGAGGAGGCGCTGTTCCGCGCCGCCGTGGCCGATCTGGCCGAGTCGGAGGTGCGACCGCGCGTGCGGGCCATGGAAGAGGCCGGCAAGATCGATCCCGCGCTCACGGCGAAGTTCGTGGAACTCGGGCTCATGGGCATCGAGCTCCCCGACGAGTTCGGCGGCGCCGGTGGGTCGTTGATGATGGTGACGATCGCGGTGGAAGAGCTCAGCAAGGTGGATGCGTCGGCGGCCATTCAGGTGGACGTGCAGAACACGCTCGTGAACTACCCGCTCTACCGGTACGGCAACGCTGAGCAGCGCGCGCGGATCCTGCCGCGCATGACCTCCGGGACGATTGGCGCGTACGCATTGTCGGAGCCGGGCTCGGGGTCGGATGCGTTCGGACTGGCCACGCGCGCCGAAAAGGTGGACGGTGGCTGGACGCTGAATGGATCGAAGGCGTGGATCACCAACGGCGGTGAGGCCGATGTGTTCGTGGTGTTCGCGAACACGCGCCCCGACATGGGCTACAAGGGGATCACGGCGTTCATCGTGGAGCGCGGCGCTGCCGGATTTTCCGTTGGCAAAAAGGAGGACAAGCTGGGGATCCGCGCCTCGAGCACCACGTCGCTGCACTTCGAGAACGCCTTCGTGAGCGACGCGAACGTGCTGGGCGAGGTGGGTACCGGCTACAAGATCGCGATCGAAACGCTGAACGAAGGACGCATTGGGATCGGCGCCCAGATGCTGGGCGTGGCGCAGGGCGCGCTGTCGGCGGCGGTATCGCACCTCAAGGAGCGCAAGCAGTTCGGCAAGGCGCTCGCCGAATTTCAGGGGATTCAGTTTCAGGTGGCGCAGGCGGCCACCGAACTCGAGGCCGCACGGCTCATGGTGTACAACGCGGCGCGCCTGAAGGACGCCGGGCAGGATATCGCCCGCGAAGGGGCGATGGCCAAACTGTACTCGTCGCAGATGTGCGAGAAGGTGACGTCGCTGTGCGTGGAACTGTTCGGCGGCTACGGCTACACGCGGGACTATCCGGTGGAGAAGTTCTACCGCGATGCCAAGATCGGCACGATCTACGAAGGGACGAGCAACATGCAGTTGAATACGATTGCGAAGGCGGTGCTGCGGTAGGGGGTAGTGGGCTGTGGGCAGTGGGGTTTGAGTTCTGCGTTATGGGTTTTGGGTTATGAGTAAAACTTGGGTGTGGTGGGGCCTACTCGTGGCGAGCGTGGGGATGGTTGCGGTCGCGACCCTGGCGCCCTTCAACGCTATTGCGGCGCACCGCATGCCTGGGCGCTGGTGTCTGGCGTGCGGCGGACTGTGGCTCACCGACGGCATCAGCAACGTGGTGCTGTTCGCACCCTTTGGCGTCGCGCTCGCGATGCTGGGGGTGCGGTGGTGGGCGGTGCTGCTCTGCTCCGCCGCGTACTCGTTGGGCGTGGAGTTCCTGCAAGCCATCGGCGTGCCGCCGGCGCGTTCCCCGGCGTGGGCCGATGTGGTGGCGAACACGCTGGGGGGACTGGTCGGCGCCTGGCTGGTCGCGCGGCGGGGGTGGCTGCGGCCGGCGTCGTGGCGGGTGGCCGCACGGCTGTCGTGGGGCTGGGCGGCGGGGGTGGTCACGCTGTTCGCGCTCACCAGTGCGGCGCTGGGCCCGCGGTCGGGTTACGCTAACGCCACGTGGAGCGACCGGGCGTTTCCGGCGCGCTTTGCCACCAGTTCGCTGTCCCATGTGCCGAGGATGGCGTGGTACGGCGGGCTGATCGACTCCGTGTCAGTGAACGGGTTCGCCACCACCCACCGCGGCACCGGCCCGGTGATCGTGCAGGTCTCGCGCGAGCCGGCCACGGTGGCGCTGCGGACCGTGCTGCGCGGTCGGGACCGGGAGCCGTTCGAGGTGCCGGCGGTGTTCGTGCACGTGATCGGCGACGCGTCGCCGGTGGCGATGGTGGCCGAAGACGATCTCGCCGCGACGCTCGACGTCACGCGGCGCGCGCGGGATTGGGGGCTGGCCATGCCGACCTTGCGCGTGGAGGGCGTGTTCGCCGGCCGGTCGGTGGACGACCCGTGGCCGCTGGAGCTTGAGGCGTGGAGCGCCCCCGACACGCTGCGGCTGACGGCCACCTGGGCCGAGTTTCAGGGGAGCCGCACGCTGGCCCTGACGCCGGTGATTGGGTGGGCACTGATCCAGACCGTGTTCGACCTCGGGGGCGCTTTTGAATTATTGGCGCATATCTGCTGGATTGCTGCGCTGATGATGCCGGTCGGATGGTGGGGAATGCAGGCATCCGCGCGGCGGTGGCGCGTACTGGGCGTGGCCGCGGTCTGGCTCTGGGCGGGGGCGGCGGCGATGCCGCGGGTGTTTGGGGTGGCCCCGGTGAGCGCGCGGGACTGGGCGCTGATGGCGGCGTGCGTGGCGGCGGGCGCGGCGCTGGGGCACGTGGCGGCGGGGCCGGGGGCGCGGCGCACCAGCGTCGACTAACCGGCGGGGGCGGTTCTCGAACGTCCTCCTTGCCGTGCTCGGCGGACCCGTTCGCGGCTACGCCGCCGACGGGACCGGCGCGCCCGCCTTGAACGGCTCGACGCGAATTGCGCCCGCTTTCTTGTACGCGGCCGCCAAGTCGAATGCCAGTTGGAGCGAGAGCCACATCTCGGCGCTTCCGCCGAAGCGCTTCTCAAGGCGGACCGCCATCTCGGGGCTCATGGCCGCCTTGCCGTTGACCACGTTATTCAGGGCCTGCCGTGATACGCCGAGTCCGGCGGCCGCTTCCGTCACACTGAGACCGTTCGGGTCCAGGCACATGGCGCGCACCACACGTGTCGCTTGTCAAATCAAAGGGCGATTGGACTGCCGCTGCCCGCCCTCACCGTGCCGCTCTTCGAGGAGGGGGATAAACCGATTACGCTCATCGCGAGGCGGCAAACGCCCCGCGGCGCTCCAGCGCCGACTCGATGTCACGCG
>CANJOX010000396.1 GCA_947475795.1 Gemmatimonadota bacterium | reverse complement strand
TTGAGTGGTGAGTGGAAGTTTGGAGTCATGAGTGAGCCGACTGTTTTGGCGTGACTCACGACTCGGGACTTCAACTCAGGACTCGGAACTCACCGGTCGTCCGCCGCCGCCCCCCCCGCCGCTCACCGCAAAAACGACCGTCCATCAAACGGCAGATTGCTGTGCACCCCCAGCAGGTCCAGCGCACTCGGCACCACGTCCGTGGTGCGCTGCGGCGGTCGTGTCACGGGGCCGTCGATCAGCAGTGGCACGAGCATTTGGTCGCGCAGCAGCGCGCCGTGCGTGGACACGTGCGGGGTGGGCTCGTACCGTGCCCGCAGATCCCACCCCTCCGCCGCCGACAACACGATGTCCCCCGCGCGCGGCGAGGGCACGAGCGTGGACAGCTGCACGAGCGCGTCGGGATACGGCGACGATGCCCCGGCCAGCCAGGCGTCGGACGCATCGAGGTCGGCCAGCGACCCGCCCAGGTGCAACGGGTCGCCGTCGATCACCTGATAGTGCCAGCGCGCGTCGTGTCCGGCGTGCGACCGCACGATGTCCGCCACGCCGTGCTCCCGGTCGAATACGCGCACGGTGTCGGCGCCCATGGCCACGGCCGCGAGTCCGCTGGCCGGCCGCTCCATCAGCGCCTCCAGCATCGGTTGCCAACGCGCATGCAGCTCGGGCCACCACGCGCGGCGGGTGCGCGCGGGATCGAGGTACAGGTGCCCCATGGCGTTGCCGCCCACCATGAGTGCCACGTCGGCCGCGCGTGTGCCGAGTGTGGGGTGCGCCAGCACACGGTGGCCGCGCGCCGACAGCCAGCCGTGCAGGTCGTCGTGCTGCGACACCGGCGCGTGCCCATGATCGCCCACCACCCAGATGCGTAGCCCCTCGGCCCATCCGCCGGCCGCGGCAATGGCCTGCGCGCGCGTGATCGCGGCGTCCACGTCCCCGATCGCGGTGCGCACGATGGCCGAGTCGGCGCCGTGGGCGTGCGACAACTTGTCGGGGCCCAGCAGCCCCAGCATGGAGAGCGTGGGGCGCGTGCGCGTGAAGTGTCGCATGAACTCCCGCACGGCGGCCTGCTCCACGCGGCGCCACGCGCCGGCGTCACCCCGGAAGTGCGCCCAGCCCGCGCGCAGCGACCAGCCGATGCCGCGTCCCACCCGCCCGTGCGTCGCGCCGCGCGCGATCATCATGAGCCCCGCCAACGAGGGCTGGACCAGGTCGTAGAGCGTGGGGATGCGGGGGTCGAGATCGCCGTCCACGTGCCAGATGTCGACGCCCGAATAGCTGCGCGCCTGCGCATACGACCAGCGCAGCGAGCGCGCCCGGTCATACCAGCGCAGCCCCGGCATCCCCACCGACGCGGGGTGCCGTCCCATCACGAAGGGCGCGTACGCAGGGCCGGTGACCGAGGGGAAGGAGCTGCTGACGGTGTGCAGGCCGCCCTTCTCGCGCAGGCGGGCCATGGCCGGCAGGTTGCCCTTCGCGAGCTCGTCGGCGAGCACGTCGGGGCGCACACCGTCGGCCACCACGAGCAGCAGCCGCGAGGGGGCCGTGGTATCATCAGACATCGATCCTGCCTACTCCCACGGCCACCTCATGGCGAAATCACGACCACCGCGCGCGCGCACGGCCTCCGGCAAGAAAGCGACGTCCGTGACCCGCGCACAAGCGGAGCCGGCATCCCGTGACAGCCTGATCGATCAGGACATCCGTGACCGCCCCGCGCTCACGGAAGACGAGCAGCTGCTGCAAAGCCCGACCGGGGACATGAGCGCCTACACGCGTTCCGATCCGTGGCGCGTGATGCGCATCACGGCCGAGTTTGTGGAAGGGTTTGACGCACTGGCCGGCATCCGGAAAGGCGTGACCATTTTCGGGTCGGCGCGTACCGGTCCCGACGATCCGCAGTACGCGGCCGCGCACGAAACGGCCCGTCTGCTGGCCGGGCAGGGCTTCTCGATCATCACCGGCGCGGGGCCGGGGATCATGGAAGCGGCGAACAAGGGGGCGAAGGACGGCGGCGGCCACTCGGTGGGGTGCAACATCGAGCTCCCCTTCGAGCAGGGGGCCAATCCGTATGTCGATACGCTGGTGCGCTTCCGTTACTTCTTCGTGCGGAAGACGATGTTCATCAAGTACTCGAATGCGTTTATCATTTTCCCCGGTGGCTTCGGCACGCTGGATGAACTGTTCGAGGCGCTCACGCTGATCCAGACGGGGAAGATCTATCAGTTCCCCGTGATCCTGTTCGGGCGGGCGTACTGGGCGGGGCTGATCGAGTGGATCACCGCGCGGCTGATCGGCGACGGCAAAATCTCCCCACGTGATCTGGACCTGTTGCTGCTCACCGATGATCCGGCCGAAGCGGCGCAGGCGGTGATCGACGCCCACGAAGCGCAGGCCGCCGCGAAGGGCGAGGCGCTGTAATCCAGATTGACTTTATCGGGATTGATTCGTTAGTCTGAAGGAGTGCTTGATGATAAGCATTCTCAACTAACGTGTCATGTCCTTCGCTCTGTTGCTGGCGGCGGTCGTCGCTGCCGGTCCATTCGTTCAGGATTCCGCCCGGGGCCTCCATACAACGGCGGACTCAGCCGTTGCACCTGCGTTGTCGGTCGTCCGCGTCTCCGCCGATCGCGCCTCGCGCGCGCGCTACCGCGTGACCCACACCCGCGCCGCCACCCGCACGCCGACCCCGCTCCGCGAGGTGCCGCAATCCGTGACGGTGCTGGGGCCCGCGGTCCTGCGTGATCTGGGGCTGCACACCATGGCCCGCGCCATGGAGTACGTGCCGGGCGTGACGATGGGGCAGGGGGAGGGGCACCGCGACGCCCCGACCATCCGCGGCCAGAGCACCACGGCCGACTTCTTCGTGGACGGCGTACGCGACGACGCGCAGTACTTCCGCGACAGTTACAACGTGGCGCAGATCGAAGCACTGAAGGGGGCCAATGCGCTCGCGTTCGGGCGCGGCGGCGGCGGGGGCGTGATGAACCGCGTGATGAAGCAGGCCGAGTGGACACCCACGCGCCGCGGTGGGGTGGAGACGGGGTCGTACAATGAGCGCCGATTCACCGCCGATGTCGGGCAGGCCGTCACCACGCGGTTCGCGGCGCGCGTGAACGCGCTGCACGAGAAGAGCGCCTCGTACCGCGACTTCGTGTCGTACGAGAGGAGCGGACTCACGCCCGCGGTGTCGCTAATCGTTGGCAAAACGATGTGGCGGGCCGGTGCCGAGCACTTCGTTGATACACGCACCGTGGACCGCGGCATCCCGTCGGCCAACGGCCGTCCCTCCTCGCTCGACTGGCGCACGTTCGTGGGCGATCCCGACCGCAGTCGCTCCACGATGACCGTGGACGGCGCGCATCTGCTGGCCGAGTACGACAACGGTGCGGGGCTCACCCTGCGCACGCACACCCGCGCGATGCAGTACGACAAGTTCTACCAGAACGTATTCGCCGCGAGTGCCGTCAACGCCGCGGGTACGCAGGTGAACCTGGGCGCCTACAGCACCGGCACCGGTCGCCGCAGTCTGTTCAATCAGAGCGATCTCGTCTTCGCGTCGCGTCACGGCGCGTTTCGACAGACGCTGGTGACGGGCACCGAGTTGAGTCGCCAGGCCACCGATAACGTGCGACGCACCGGATACTTCGACAATGCATCCACGTCGCGCGCGGTGCCGTTGACGTCCACGACGGTGTCATCGCCTGTGACGTTCCGCGCCAGCGCGACCGATGCCGACAACGATGCCGTCGCCACGGTGGC
>CANJOX010000395.1 GCA_947475795.1 Gemmatimonadota bacterium | reverse complement strand
GGGCCTGACGGCGAGGTGCGCGTTCCGGCCACGCAGGTGTACACGATGACGGGCTATCTGCCGGAAACCGGATTACTGGAGGCGGTGGGCGTGCCCATCGAGCCGGGCAGCGGTATTCCGGCGCACAACCCGCTCACGATGGCCACGCCGGTCACGGGTGTCTACCTTGCGGGAGTGATCGCCTCCGGACTTTCGGCGAATCGTATTTTCATCGAGAACGGCCGCGATCACGGTGACGCGATCGTGCGGCATATCCTTTCCTGACTTCAACTCTTCGGTTCCGATGGCTTCCCAACCCGACGTGATGGACAAGCTGGTGTCGCTGTGCAAGCGCCGCGGCTTCATCTTCCAGTCCTCCGAGATCTACGGTGGCACGGGCTCGGTGTGGGACTACGGTCCGCTCGGTGTCGAACTCAAGAAGAACATCAAGGATCGCTGGTGGAACGCGATGGTGCGTTCGCGCGACGACATCGAGGGGCTCGATGCGGCAATCCTGATGCACCCGCGCACCTGGGAAGCGAGCGGTCACGTGGCCGGCTTCGTGGACCCGCTGGTGGACTGCAAGACGTGCAAGGGGCGCTTTCGCGCCGACAAGCTGGAGGATGCGCGTTGCCCGCAGAAGCCGAGTAAGCAGCCGGGGCAGCATGATGCCTGTCAGCTCACGGAGGCGCGCAATTTCAACCTGATGTTCAAGACGTACATGGGCGCGCTCGAGGAGAGCGCGAGCGTGGTGTATCTGCGTCCGGAAACGGCGCAGGGCATCTTCGTGAATTTCCTGAACGTGCAGCAGAGCATGCGCCAGAAGGTGCCGTTCGGCATTGCGCAGATCGGCAAGGCGTTCCGCAACGAGATCACGCCGGGGAACTTCATTTTCCGTACGCGCGAGTTCGAGCAGATGGAGATGCAGTTCTTCGTCGAGCCGGGCACGGACATGGCATGGTTCGAGCAGTGGAAGCAGCTCCGCATGGAGTGGCACCTCGCGCTCGGTCTGTCGCCGGAGCGCCTCCAGTTCCACCAGCACGGCGCCGGCGAGCTCGCGCACTACGCGCGCGCGGCGTTCGACGTGACGTTCGACTTCGGCGGGACGCTGGGCTTCCAGGAAATTGAGGGCGTGCACAACCGCGGCGACTTCGATCTCACGCAGCACCAGCAGTTTTCGAGCAAGAAGCTCGAGTACTACGATCAGCTGAACAACAAGCGCTACGTGCCGTACGTGATCGAAACGTCGGTGGGTGCGGACCGCGTGACGCTGGCGGCGCTGGTGAATGCGTACCGCGAGGAGTCGGTGGAAGGGGAAGACGAAGGGCGCGTGGTGCTGGGGTTGCACCCGTCCATTGCGCCGATCAAGGCGGCGATCTTCCCGCTCACGAAGAAGGACGGGCAGCCGGAGATGGCGAAGCACATCATGAACGACCTGCGGATGGCGTTCCCGATGGACTACGACGAGTCGGGCTCGATCGGCAAGCGCTACCGCCGTCAGGACGAAGTGGGCACGCCGTTCTGCATCACGGTGGACGGGCAGAGCACGACGGATCAGACGGTGACGGTGCGCGACCGCGACACGCTGGCGCAGGACCGCGTGGACGTGAGCCAGCTCAAGGGGTATCTGGCGGCGAAGCTGGTGGGGTGACGGGGGGCGAGTAAATCGCCGTCTGATACGTTGCAGGAACTGATCACGCAGAGAGGCAGAGGGCGCAGAGCACGCAGAGGACATTTTTTGTGTCTCTGCGGCCTCAGCGCCCTCTTTTTTCTCTGCGTGATCGTTTCTGCACCGCCGAGTTGGCTCACTCGTCTGTGTAGCCATTGACGATCCGCTGCACGCCGTCGATGAGGCGGTCGCCGCCGAAGTTGATGAGCAGGCCGACGGGCAGCTTAAGGAGCCGGAGGTAGGTGAGCAATTGTCGTTGGTGAATGGGCGCTGGGCGTTCGGTGCACTTGAGCTCGACGGGCACTCGACCTTCGACCAGGAGGTCGACGCGGAAGCCGAATTCGATGCGGGTCCCCCCGTACTCGAAGGGCACGATGAGCTGCCGTTGGACGCGTAGGCCGCGGCGGGTGAGTTCGGCGGCAAGGAGCTCCTCGTAGGCCGATTCGAAGAGGCCGGGGCCGAGGTCGGCGTGGATACGAATCGACGCGTCGATGATGTCGGCGGTGATCTGGTTGACCGGGGGCATGCCGGAGGGTGCGCGCGGGGCGTCAGCGCGCGGTCCGCGAGTTGCGGTCGCCGGACCCAGCCTGCAATGTAGGGATGCCGTCCGCGTGCGGGCGGCCCCGTGGTGCTTCGCCTCCTCATTCCCGACCATGCTGCCACTTCGACCCTTCCTATTCCTCACGGCGCTGTCCATTCCGGCGGCGCTCACGCAGCCTCCTGCCAAGCCGGCGGCGGTGACCGGCCGCGCCGCACCGATGGCCGCGGTGACGCTGGATTCGACGCTGCTCACCTCGTTCCGCTGGCGTAATATCGGCCCCGACCGCGGTGGTCGTTCGATCGCTGCCAGCGGTGTGGTGGGGCGGAAAAACGAGGCCTATTTCGGCGCGACGGGCGGCGGGCTCTGGAAAACCACTGACGGCGGCGAGAACTGGGCGCCGGTGACGGATGGCCAGATCACCAGCGCTTCGGTGGGCGCGGTAGCGGTGAGCGAGAGCAGCCCCGATGTCGTGTACATCGGCATGGGCGAGTCGGCGATCCGCGGCAACATCATGCCCGGCGACGGCATCTACAAGAGCACGGACGCGGGTAAGACGTGGGCCCACATGGGCTTCAAGACGGTTGATGCCATCTCGAAGATCCGGATCCATCCGAGCAACCCGGACATCGTGTTTGCGGCCGTCTTCGGCAAGTACAGCGTGCCGAGCGCCGAACGCGGGGTGTTCAAGAGCACGGACGGCGGCAAGTCGTGGCGGAAGGTGCTGTTCCGCGACGACAAGTCGGGAGCCATCGACATTGCGCTGGACCGCAACAACCCGAGCGTGATGTACGCGGCCATGTGGGAGGCGTACCGCAAGGAATATCAGATGTCGTCGGGCGGTCCGGGCTCCGGGCTGTTCAAGAGCACCGACGGCGGCGAGACGTGGACCGAGATCACGCGCAACAAGGGACTGCCCTCCGGTCTGGTGGGCCGGATCGGTGTGGCGCTCACGGCGGCGAACTCCAATCGCGTCTACGCGCTGATCGAGAACGACAATGGCGGGCTGTTCAAGAGCGACGATGCCGGTGTCACGTGGACGCTGGTAAACAGCGACCGCAACATCCGGCAGCGCGCGTTCTACTACACGCATCTTTTCGCCGATCATCAGAACGCCGACGTGGTGTACGCGCAGAACACGTCGCTGTTCCGTTCGGCGGATGCCGGCAAGACGCTGACGAGCATCGGCAACGGGACGCACGGCGATCACCACGACCTGTGGATCGACCCGGCCGATCCGACGCACCTCGTGGGTGCGAACGACGGCGGTGGTGCGGTGACGATGAACACCGGTGGCAAGTGGACGGAGCAGGACTTCCCGACGGCGCAGTGGTACCACGCGATCACGACGAAGCACCTCCCGTATCACGTGTGCGGCTCGCAGCAGGACAACAGCACGCTGTGCACGCCGTCGCAGTGGAATTTCGGCCGCCCGTACAACGGGCAGCAGGCCGCCGGCGGCATGGCGGTGTCGTATCAGGTGGGTGGTGGTGAGCCCGGGTACATCGCCGCCGATCCGCTCGATCCGGACATCTTCTACTCCGGCACGAACAACGGCGGCTACGTCGACAAGTTCAACAAGAAGACGGGATTGTCGCG
>CANJOX010000394.1 GCA_947475795.1 Gemmatimonadota bacterium | reverse complement strand
TCACCGAGTTTTTGACGGTGTGGGAGAACGGGGCACTGCCGGCGCCGGTGGCGGCGGTGCACCTCTACGCGGCCCGGGAGGCGCTCTCGGATCTCATTGGGATCGTGGAGACCGAGGACGTGCTCGACCGGGTGTTCCGCGACTTTTGCATCGGCAAGTAGGCGCCGATCGTTTCGGCACCGCCGCCAGCATCAGCCGACGATCGTGAGCCTCGGCCGCTCCACAAAGGCATCGTTGACGGTGGCCAGTTCATACACGCTGGCGCGGACCGCCCACCCGTAGCCGCGGGCGGCGATGGCGGCTTCGACCATGCGCGCGCCAAGGAAGTAGCCGGCGCGCTCGGGGAGTACCGTGCGCTCCACCGTGCGGGCCTCGTCGCTCATGCCCCCCGACAGGTAGCGCAGTCGCAGCCCGAGGGCGGACCGGTCACCGTCGGCGTCGGCAGCGCGGGCCAGCACCGGCTCGATTTCGCGGATGCGGGCGTACTGCTTGCGGGCGAACCCGAAGTACTCCCAGACGGCGTGCCCCGGGCTGACCGCCCGCGAGACGTGGACGGCCAGCCCCTCGTTGACCAGCAGTTCACGCAGCGAGGCCTGACGTCCGGTTTCCCAGTACGAGTAGTAGCCCCCGGCGTCTTCGACGAACCCGCGCATGTCGCTGCGGCTGCTGGGCGAGGTGTAGCGCACCACGTGCGTGATTTCATGGGCCAGCCAGAGCGGAATGAGCTCGGGATCGAGGCCCAGTCCCTGCGTCTCGGGGTTGGCGACGCCGGTGAAGTGCTCCAAACAGACGAATGCGACCCCGCGCCCGTTGACGACCAGTTCACCGGCGTTGGCGGCACCGACTCCCACCATGATCACGATGTCGTAGCTCACATCCACATCGAGCAGCACGCGGACTTTTTCTTCCGCCTGTCGCGCGAGGGCCATGACATCGGTGCGCGCGAGCAGCGTGCGGAGATCGTCGCGGGAGGCCTGGACGGTGGAGCGGACCACTTCGTCGAAGTGCGGTCCCGACGGCTCGAGGACGTAGTTGTCCCAGTATGCCGTGAGCAACGCCTTGTGGCGTTCGAAGTACGCCAGATATGCCGACACGCGATCGTCGGCTTCGAGTACGGCGAGAAAATCTGGAACCAGATTGATCAACATCAACGACCCGGGCACGGGGGGCCGGCGCGATCGTGCATGACCTCGCGCGCCACCGCCATGAGAGCGTGACACACGAGCGCAATTCGCCGAACGAGACGCGAGAAGATAGCCGTGAACAGGGGACCGTACAAGCTGGCGCCGGGGGGCGTGTGGAAAACCCATTCAACTCCCGCGATGAGGGTGCCGAGACTTTCCGATGTCACCCGTCCCCCTGCCCTCATGACGACGCTCAACCTCATCGAACTCACCTGCCCGATCTGCGAGACGCTGTTCCGCTCGCAATCGGTCGTGGCCACCAATGCCCTTGGTGGAAAGCGCACCGATTTTCACGAACGGGCCGCAGGGATGCAACCCCTGCCCTATTTCGTGCATCTGTGCACGCACTGCGGCTACGCGGGGGTGCAGCGGGATTTCAACGGCGACGTCGAGGTCAGTGTCGAGCTGCGTGAACGGGTGCCGCTGGAGTTGACGCCGGCGCTCGCGTCACAGCCCACGCCGGGATCGCTCAAGTACGAGCATGCGGCCAAGGCCGCCGAGTGGCAGGGTGCTGATCCGCGCTATCTGGCGGATCTGTATCTGCGGGCCGCGTGGTGCTGTGTGGACGAGGGCGACAGCGAAGCCGAGCGCTATTTCCGCCGGCACGCGGCATGGCGTTTTGCCGATGCGCTGGCCGCGTATGAGGGGGTGCCGGAAGAGGAACGCGCCGTGATCACGTATCTGATCGGCGAACTGTGGCGGCGCATTGGTGATGACGCCCAGGCACAGGGATGGTTTGACTGCGTAGCGGACGAAGTCACGGAGCCCGCGGCGCAGCTGTGGGTGCTCGAAGCGGCTGATCAGCAGCGACGGGCGCCACGGGAATGGTTCGGATAACGACGACGACGTAGGTCGTGGTAGGGAAGGACGACGTTACCGCGTGCCGAACAGCCGGTCGCCGGCGTCGCCGAGTCCGGGCAGGATGTAGCCCTGTTCATTGAGTTCACGGTCCAGGGCGGCGGCGAGAATTGGCACGTCCGGGTGCTCCCGGCTGAGTCGCGCGACGCCTTCCGGTGCGGCAACCAGACACAGAAAGCGGATCCGTGTGGCCCCCGCCCGCTTGAGTGACGTCACGGCGGCACACGCGCTGCCACCGGTGGCGAGCATCGGATCGAGCAGTAGGAAATCGCGCGCGCCGACGTCGCCCGGCACCTTGAAGTAGTAGTCCACCGGCTCGAGCGTATCGTGATTGCGGTAGAGTCCGATGTGTCCGACGCGCGCCGACGGGATGAGTCGCAGAATGCCTTCCACCATGCCCAGGCCGGCGCGCAGGATGGGGACGAGCGTGAGCTTCTTGCCGCGTACTGCCCAGCCCGGTGCTGTTTCCAGCGGGGTCTCCACCTGCACCGAATCGAGGGCGAGATCGCGCGTGGCCTCATACGCCATGAGCATCGCGATTTCGTCGACGAGCTCCGTGAATTGCTTGGTGGGCGTGGCCCGGTCCCGCAGCAGGGTGATCTTGTGGCGGACCAGGGGATGGTCGACGATGTGGAGCATGGAGGCGGCCGGCACGGTGGAGGGCATGTCCACGAAGGTAGCCGCGCGTCGGCGCGCCCGGATAGTGAGGGATTATCTTGCACCGATGAGCCTGACCTCGACGACTCCGGTGGCCGCGCCCCTGCAGCGGGTGGCCGTGTACTGCGCTTCCAACGATGGCGCGCGGCCGGAGTACCTGGCCGCCGCCACCGCCCTCGGCACCCTGATGGCGGAGCGCGGTCTGGCCGTGGTGTACGGCGGTGGCCGTGTGGGATTGATGGGCGCGCTGGCTGACGCCGCGCTGGCCGCGGGCGGTGAAGTGATCGGCGTGATGCCGCACGGCCTGGTGCAGCGCGAGGTGGCCCACCACGGGCTCTCGGCGCTGCGGGTCGTTGATTCGATGCATGAACGGAAAGCGATGATCGCCGATCTGGCCGATGCGTTCATCACCCTCCCCGGTGGGATCGGCACGCTCGAAGAGTTTTTCGAAACGTGGACGTGGGCGCAGCTGGGTGTCCACCGGAAACCCGTCGGTCTGCTCGACGTCGCAGATTTCTGGGCGCCCCTGGTGGCCCTCATCGACCACGTGGCGACCGAGGGGTTCCTGCGCGGTGAGCCGCGAGACTGGCTCGTGCGGGACTATGATCCGGGGTCAATGCTGACGCGGCTGCAGGCGTTCACGGCCCCCCAGGTACGCCGTTGGCTTCGTGCCGGGGAGACCTGACAGGGGTTTGAACTGTCGCGCTGATGGTCCGGCACGTAACATTGCCGGAGCGTGCGAGTGGCGCGCTCCCGTTGTCGAATCGACGGGCCAATGACGGTGACTATGCGAGGATGGTGATGGGACGATTCATGCTGTCGGAGGCGATGCTGCCGTTCGTCGCGGGGCGCTTCAAAGCGCTGTCCGAACCGGCCCGACTGGCGCTCCTCTCGGCGCTGCAGTCGGGTGAGCAGACCGTCAATGAGCTCGTCGAGCTGACAGGGCTGGGTCAGGCCAATGTGTCGAAGCATCTACAGGTGCTGCACCAGCATGGATTCGTGCGGCGACGGAAGAACGGGTTGTACGTGCATTACACGCTGGCCGACCGCAACGTGATGCGGCTGTGTGAAACGATGTCCAACCGCC
>CANJOX010000393.1 GCA_947475795.1 Gemmatimonadota bacterium | reverse complement strand
GCCCCTTGTCGTACGCCTTCTGGCTGGTGACGGTGGTGACGGCGCGGAACACATCTTCGAGATTTAAGTCGACGGACTCGATATCGAGCTTGCCGGCTTCGATTTTGCTGAAGTCGAGGATGTCATTGATGATGCCGAGCAGTGAGTTGCCGGCGGTGTGGATCTTGGCGACGTAGTCGCGCTGCTTGGTGTTGAGATCGGTCTTGAGCGCGAGGTAGGCGAGCCCGATCACCGCGTTCATCGGGGTGCGGATCTCGTGACTCATGTTGGCCAGGAACTGCGACTTCATCTGGCTGGCGTTGTCCAGTTGTTCACCCTTGAGACGGATCTCGGCGTACAACCGTGCATTCTGGATGGCCATCACCGACTGCGTCGCGAACGTTTGCAGCAGGCTCACGCGCGAGGCGTCGAACGCGCCTGGCTCGCGGCGCCGGATCACGATCCCGCCGATGATGCGATCGTTGCTCATCATGGGGACGCCCAGCAGCCCGCGGAATCCGCCACCCCGCAGGTTCGCCGCTTTCAGCTGATACGTGGGATCGTTCTCGATGTCTTCCACGATGTGCGGGGCGCGCTTTTCGGCGGACGCCCCCACGACGCTGCCGGGACCGATACGGATGCGCGACCCGCGGAGCGAGGCCACCATCTCCTCGGACATTCCTACGTTGAAGCGCGGATTGAAGACGCCGTCGACCTCGTCGAATTCGTAGAGGGTCCCGGAATCCGCCCCACCCAGACGCACAGCCTCGGTGATGATCGCTTCCAGCACGGTGTCGATGTCGAGCGAGGCGTTCACCACCTTGCCGATCTCGGCCAGCACCCGCATCTCTTCCTGCTGTGCGAGCAACTGCGAGCGCTGTCCCATCAGCGCATCCTGCGATTGCGTGAGTGCGCCGGTCTGCGCCTCGAGTTCGTCCGCCTGTTCCCGGGTGCGCTCGAGCAGTTCCTGCGTGCGGACATTGCGCTGCAGGATTTCGAGCTGCAGGGCGACCACCGGCATCACCTCGTCGATCAGGGCGCGATGGCTGTCGCTCAGCGGCGCGAACAGGGCCAGCTCGATGACGCCGAGCACGGTATTTTTCGACAGCACCGGGACGGCGACGATGACGCGCGGGGTGGTTCCGCCAAGCGACGAGGCCAGACGTGCGTAGGTGGGCGGCACGTCATTCCACGTGAGCTTGGTCCGCTCCTTCGCACACTGGCCGATCAGGCCGTCGCCGATCGCGACCGTCTGCCGGGTGGCGAGGGTGGCGTCGAGTCCGTAGGTGCTCAGGCAGGTGAGCGCCTTGCCGTCGGCCTCCATGCAATAGACCGAGGCGGCGCCGGTCTGCAGTTCCGGCATGAGCGTGGAGAGCAGCTGACGTCCAAACTCGGGGAGGCTATCGGCTGACTGCAGGGCCGCTGAGACATGCCCGACCAGCGCCTTGATCTGGCGTTGACGCTCCACCTCGTCGGCGGTGGTGCGGTAGCGCTGCAGCGAGCGCGCCACGTCACCGACTTCGTTCGCGTCGTCCTGATGGTGAATCTTGACGTCGGCCGCTCCGGCCAGCAGCGCGTCGACGTCGTGCTTGAGCGTGTCCAGCGGACGGACGACCTGGCGGTAAAAGAAGGCCAGCGTGAAGAGCAACAGCAGCGCGGCCGCGATGATGCACCCTTGGCGCACCACCCGCACCGTTCGCGCGCTCTGCTGGGCCGCGGCCACCTCCGCCTTCAGCCGCTCCGTCACGATCTCCCGGAACTGGTCGAGCCCCTCGACAATGGCGGCCTTTCGGGTGCGATAGTCGTCGCCGTACACGAGCGCGATGGCCCGTGTGAAATTCTTCTCGCCGGCCGCCGCGAACGCCTGATCCTCCAGGGAAATGAGCGCCGTCGACTTGGCGACCGTGTTGTCGAGGAGTCGCGTTTCATCCCCGTTGATCTTCAGCGCCTTGAGCTTCTCCACGGCCTTCGTACGGTTGCGGTCACGCGCGACTTCCGTCTCGAAGTCCTCGCGCCAGCGCAGGTCGCCGGTGGCGGCGAAGGCGCGCACGTCAGCGGTGAGCCGGTCGGACCCTTGACGCAGCTGGTCGAGGGCCAGCAGCGCCGCCGGGAGTGCAGATTCCGACGCGATCTGCGCATCGACATACTGGCGTTCGGCCCGGTTCGCCACGTACCAGCCACCCAGCAGCGGTATGGCAACGAGCAGGATCAGCGAATTGGTGGTTTTAATGCGCATAAGAAAGGCCGAGCGGAATCAGCGGGGGCGGGCGGCGACCCTCGCCGATGGGCGAGGGCAGGGGCCGTCCGAATACGGGCGCCTCGGCGTTCATGCCGTGTCGCAACCTCGTGACCATGACGGACGCGGTGCGATGAGTCAAGGCTGAGGTTGTCCAGTTATAATTAATTGGTACGCGACGCTCTCCCGCACCCGTCGCGCGTCCCCCCTGCCACTCTTTTCTCTCGCCACCTCGCCCATGTCCGCAACTGCTACGTACGTCCTCGCCGGTCGCCTTGACGGCTTCACCTCCGCTGCACACGAAGCGGAGCTCAAGGCCCTCCTCGCGGGCGACGCGAATTCGGTCACGGTCGACCTGAGTCAGCTGGAATACGTCAGCAGCGCCGGACTGCGCGTGTTGTTGATGACCGCCAAGACCGCCAAGGCGAAGGGCGGCGCGGTGGTGCTGATGTCTCCGACGTCAGTCGTGCTCGACGTCCTCAAGATCAGTGGCTTCGATAAGATCTTCGAAATCCGGACCTGAGGCGATCTGATGACCAGCCCGACCCCGCTATCCCTAACGGAAGAGCTGCTGCTGGTGGCGCTCGATGACGATACCGGTCGTCTGATCGAGTTACTGCCGTTCTCGTTGGAGACGGCGATCGCGGCGGCGCTGGTGATGGATCTGACGCTGGCGGCGCGCATCGACACCGATCCCGCACAGCTGTTTGTGCTGTCGGCGGCGCCCACTGGGAACGCGATTCTGGATGACGTGTTGGCTCGCATTACGGCCGAACCGCAGCCGTTATCCAGCGCGGAGTGGCTGCGGCGTCTCGCCGTGCCTGGGCCGGAGCTGCGCGATCGTATTCTGGCGCGACTGGTTGACCGCGGCGTGCTGCAGTCGGTCGAAAAACGGCTGCTCTGGGTGTTCAAGACGCGCGTGTATCCGCCCACCAGCGGGCTGGAGGAGCGCGAAGTGAAGAGCCGCGTGATGACGCTGCTGAATAGCGACGAGATCCCGGAAACCCGCGATGCCATGCTGGTGGGGTTGCTGCGGGCCACGGGGATCATGGAACGGCTGCTCATCGACTCCGAGTACCAACGGCTCCGCGCCCGGATCGATCAGGTCTCGGCGCTCGAGGAAGTGAGCCGAGCGCTGACGCAGGAAGTGGCCGAGTTGTACGTGCTGCTGGCGTCCGCCCGGGTCCCGATGGGGTAGGGCGGCGCGGGCGTCAGGGCGCGAGCTGTTGCACCCATCGCTTCAGCTCGGGGCTCACGGACGTGAACCGGAGTCGTGCCCGTTGCGTGCCGCTGTCGGCCGCGGCGGTCACCTTCGCGTAGATCTCTCCGGCGGGGGCGCCGTCGGGATCGTCAGCTGGCGTACCGGCCACGAGCAGCTTGACGTTGCTGAGCGGCACAAGGGGCGCGGTCGTGATCAGCTCGCCGTCGCGTAGCGAGCAGGCCACGATGGTGCCGTCATGCGCCACGCGCCCCACCGCTTTGTCTTCGAGCAGCAGGCACTGCACCGCCAGCGGCGTGGGCAGAGGGTGCATCACGACGAGGCTTTCCGGCAGGGCCAGATCGTACGGGGCGCCGAT
>CANJOX010000392.1 GCA_947475795.1 Gemmatimonadota bacterium | reverse complement strand
GCGCAGTTGCTGGAGCAGGTGACTGGTGGCGCGATGCACGGTCGCGTCGGTGCCGAGCGGCAGAACATGCTGCGCGGGCGCCCTCGTGGGGCGCGCAGTGGCTTGCCACGTGGCGGCGCGCGGCTGCACCTGCTCGACACGCTGCGCGCGGCCGCGCCGTGGCAGCGCGTTCGCCAGCGTCATGCGGCGCTCCTGGCGGCATCGACCGCGGCGGCTCTGCCGCCGGCGGGCGCGCCATCCGGGAACGCGGGACGCTCCAAGAGCGCCCCGCCCGCGATCGCACCCGCGAGCGCGCCCCGCATCGCCATCCGGCGCGAAGACTTCCGCATCCGCCGCTACATCGAGAAAACGGGAACCACGGTGCTGTTTGTCGTGGATGCGTCGGGGAGTGCGGCGTTGCACCGTCTGGCGGAGGCCAAAGGGGCGGTGGAGCTGCTGCTCGCGGAGAGCTACGCCCGCCGCGACCGCGTCAGTCTGCTGGCATTCCGTGGGCAGGGCACCGAGGTGTTGCTGCCCCCCACGCGCGCGTTGGCCCGCGCCAAAAAAGTGCTGGCCGCGCTGCCCGGTGGGGGCGGCACTCCCATGGCGCACGCGATCGAGACGGCGCTGGAGCAGGCGTTGGCCACCCGGCGCGGCGGCAGCGCGCCGTTGGTGGTGATGCTCACCGACGGACGCGCCAACATTGCACGCGACGGCACACCGGGGCGCGCCGGTGCGGAACGCGATGCGATCGCCGCCGCCGGCCGGCTGGCGCAGCAGAACATTCCGGCGCTGTTCGTCGACACCTCGCTGCGTGGTGAGCCCGTCGCGCGGCGTCTCGCCGACGCCATGCGGGCCCGCTACGTGCTGCTCCCGGCCGCGAATGCCAAGGCGCTGGGCGGACTTGTCCGCACGGCCATGCAGATGGCTGACGGTTCCGATCGTGGCGATGCGTCTCGCGGCGGTCGCGGTCGTGCCTGAGCTCTCGGCGGCCGCTGGCTTCACGCCGCACGAGACCGAGCGCACCGCCCGCGAAACGACCCTGCGGGTTGCCGTGCGCTCGCTGCTCGTCGTCGTGCTGTTCTGGTGGAGTGCCACGGGGATCATCTTCGCGCTGGAGCGCTCGCCCGCCACGCGCCTGCTCGGTCTGGTGCTGGCCTCCGGGCTGGCCGGGTGGGGCGCGTGGCTCCTCTACGTGGAGCGCGATCGGGACTCGGCGTCGGGCGCCCGCCGCACCTTTCTGGGGGCGGCATTCCTGTGGACGTGGGTGCAGGTCGCGTTCTACGGCGGCTGGCTGGTGGGGCCGGAGTCGCTGATGCGGCCGGTGCCGGCCGAAGCGCCCAGCTGGTCGCTGGCCGTGCGCGCGGTGTTGTCGATGTTCTGGTACCAGTTGGCGATGCTGGCGGTGCTCGCGATTACCGGCTTCCTCACGGCACGCCGCGCCAATCGCGCGGGGTGGTGGGCACTGGTGCTGTTCTGGGTCACGCATCAAGCGGCCAGCATCAACATCTTTCTCGGCGTCGAGAATCCCGGCCGCGGCTTCTTTCCCGAGCCGCTCACCTATCTCGAATCGTACTTCGGTCCGCAGCGCAACAGCGTGCTGTTGCCGATCACCGTCGCGCTGCTGCTGCTGTTCACGCTGCGCACGATCGTGCACGCGCTGCGCGACACGTCGCCGCTGCGGCGGCAGGGGATGATGCTGCTGTCCGTGCTGGGCGTGCTGGGGGTGCTGGAACTGTCGGTGCTCGGGATGCCGGTGTCGCTGCCGCTGTGGGACGCGTTCCTCACGCTGCGCGGCTACTGAGCGGCACCTACTCGTAGCGCAGCGCTTCGATCGGATCGAGTCGGGCGGCGCGTCGGGCGGGCACCATGCCGAACACGATGCCGATGCCGACCGACACCACCACGGCGATGATGGTGAGGGTCACCGGCACCGGCGCGGTGACATCCAGCGCAAACGACGCCGCGCGCCCCATCGCGAGACCCACCAGAATGCCGATCACGCCGCCGATCCCGGTCAGCGTGCAGGCCTCGATGAGGAACTGCAGCAGGATGTCACGGCGCGTGGCACCGAGCGCTTTGCGGACCCCGATCTCGCGGGTGCGGCTGGTGACCGACACGGTCATGATCGCCATCACGCCGATCCCGCCCACCAGCAGGGCCACCCCGGAGAGCACGATCATCACGAGGAAGAACACACTGGTGATGCCGTTGAAGGTGTCGAGAATCTGATCCTGCGTGACGAGATCGAAGCTGTTCATGCTGCCGGGGCGCAGGCCGCGCATCTCACGGAGCGCCATCACGGCCGCCCCCTGCGCATCGGCCACACTCACACCGGCGCGCGGCTTGACCGGAATCCAGAGCGCGTTGGTCTTGTCGATCGGAAAGCTGCGCTCGAGAAACCGGTACGGCACCACGGCGCCCACCGATTGTCCCGGGGGCGCAAAAATGTTGCCGGGTTCCTGCCACAGGCCGATCACCTCGAGCGGGCGCCCGCCGATACGCACGAGCCGCCCGAGCATGCGCTCCCGGCCGAACAGGCGCCGCGCGGTCTCTTCCTGCAGCACGACGACCGCGGTGCCGGCGGAGAGTTCGTTCCGGGTAAACCACCGCCCTTCCACGAGCTCGCCGCCCTGAATGCGCGTGAACCCGTCGTCGGCTCCGAAGATCGCCATCGACTGGGAGCGTGTGCCCTCGGATTCGATGCGCGCCAGCGTCTGCCCCCACAGTGAGGCGTACGCCACCTCCGGCAGCCGCCGCAACCGCTCGGCCTCGCGCTCGGCGAGATCGGGTCGGATGCGGACCTCCTTGGGCAGGTTGTCCGGATTGAGCGGCGTTTGCGAGAACTTCTTCAACACGTAAAAGGTGGTGGGGCCGGCCACTTCGATCGTGGTGACGATCTGATTGCGGATCCCGTCCACGATGGCCGCCATGGCCATGACCGTGGCCACGCCGATGACCACGCCAAGAATGGTGAGCGACGAACGCAGCTTGCTCACGCGCAGCGCCTCGAACGCGAGGCGGATGTTCTCGGACACCGCGCCGGCACGCATCGCCACCGTTCAGGTCTCCGCGCGCATCGCGGTGATCGGATCGAGCTTGGCCGCGCGGGCCGCCGGATACACGCCGAAGAGCACCCCGATCCCCGCGCCGAGCGACAGGGCCAGCGCGACGCTCCAGGGCGTGACGCGGGCGGGCAGGGGCGAGAAGGCGGCGATTGCGACGGCGAGTGCCCAGCCCGCGGCCACGCCGAGCAGTCCACCCGTGAGGGCCAGGGCGACGGACTCGGCGAGGAACTGCCGACGGATGTCGGTGGCGGTGGCGCCCATCGCCTTGCGCAGGCCGATTTCGTGCGTGCGCTCCGTGACCGCCATCAGCATGATGTTCATGATCACGATCCCGCCCACGAGCACGCCGATAGCGACCACCGCCGGCACCACGGCAAAGAGCACCTTCGTGAGCTGCTTCCAGAAATCCACGAGGGCATCGGCCGTGCCGACGTCAAAGTTGTCGCGGTCGGACGGGCGCAGGCGCCGTGCCAGCCGCATCGCCTCCTGCGCGCGCGCCATGGCCGGGCCCACCTGATCGGCCTCCGCCATCTTCACGGAAATGGTTGTGTTCAGGCGTCGCCCGTAGATCGCCTCGAAGGCCGAGATGGGCATCAGCGCGAAACCGTCGAACGACTGGCCCAGCACACGCCCCTTGCGCGCCACCACCCCGATAATCGTGAAGCGCTCGCCCATAATGCGTACGTCCTGCTCGAGGGCGGACGCGCCCTGAAACAGATTCTGCGCCACATCGGCCCCGACCACGACCACGTTGCGGCG
>CANJOX010000391.1 GCA_947475795.1 Gemmatimonadota bacterium | reverse complement strand
TGCTGATGATCGACATCTTGTGCTTCCACGCGTCCATGGGCGCGAGTGCGCCTTCCGGATTCAGCGTGAAGTTGCGCCCCACACCCTGCGGCGCCCACAGATACTTCGAGGCGCCCCACGGGTTGGAGCCGGCGGCACCGTGCACCGACTCGATGGTCACGAGCCGCTTGTGTCCGGTCAGCGGCGCCCCGGCGCCGCCGACTTTGGCGAGGAACCGGCCGGCCGGCTCCATCGCATCGAGATACGGCAGCGCAATCACCGCGCTCATGTTGCGCAGGAACGTGCGGCGCGGGAGGGCTTTTTGCGTCATAAACGACATGGGACAGTCTCCTTGGTGGTCTGGTCAGTTCTGTGACGCATCAGCCGAGACCGGCTCGGCGCGCTTGCTGTGGAAGGCCTTGCTGTTCACGACACCCATCACGAACGACGAAAACTTGTACTTGGCACGCTCGGCGTCCCGCGTAATCGTGCGCACCGTGCTCTGGTCGTAATCCTCGACGCGACGGCCGAGGGCGTACGCCATCAGGTTTTCGGTGAAGTTGCGCATGAGCGGCACCGGACGCTTGAGCAGGGCCGCCGTCAGATCGCTCGTGGTCACCAGCGCGGTGCCGTCGTACAGCTGGCCGCGGGTGTCGAGCAGGGCGCCGTTTTCGCGATACCGCAGTTTCCCGGTCACGTCAAAGTTGTCGAGCGCGAGACCGATCGGATCCATGAAGTTGTGGCACGACCGGCACGTCGGATTGGCGCGGTGCAATTCCATGCGCTCGCGCGTGGTGAGCTGCTTGCCTTCCTTCGATCCGGCGGTCTGTTCGAGGTCGGGCACGTTGGGCGGCGGCGGCGGCGGCGGCGTGCCGAGCAGCACTTCCATCACCCACTTGCCGCGCAGTACCGGCGAGGTGCGGTTGCCGAGCGACGTCTGCACCAGCACACTGCCGTGGCCCAACACACCGCGGCGCTGATCATCCGCGTAGGCCACCTTCCGGAAGCCTTCCCCGGTCACGTTCGGTATACCGTAATGTTGTGCCAGGCGCTCGTTCACGAACGTCGAGTCCGCGGTGAACATCGTGAGCACACTGCGATCCGCGCGCACCATATCCTCGAAGAACAGCTCGGTCTCCTTCTGCATGGAGAGGGCGAGCTTGAGATCGAAATCGGGGAACAGGAACGCATCGGGATGCACCTTCTCGAGATCCTGCAAACGCAGCCACTGCGCCGCAAAGCGCGTGGCCAGTGCCTCCGCACGCGGATCGGCGAGCATGCGCTTCACCTGCGCCGAGAAGACCGCCGGCGTGTGCAGCGTCTTCTGGCGGGCCAACGTCAGCAACCGGTCGTCGGGAATCGTGCTCCAGAGGAAGAACGACAGCCGCGTCGCCAATTCGAGATCGTCAATGGTGTAGTCGGTACCCGCCGCCGTGGTGGTGGGCTCGCGCTCGAACCGGAACAGGAAGTGCGGGCTGGCCAGCATGGCCTGCACGCCAAGGCGCACCCCCTCTTCGAACGCATTGTCGCCGCCGGCCTTGGCTCCCTGATCGTAGAACTTCATCAGGCTGGCCTTGTCGCTCGCGGTGAGCGGACGACGGTAGGCGCGCGTGCCCAGACGTGTCAGAATCGACTCGGCACAGCCACGCTGCAGCGCGGCCGCCGTGGGCGCGCAGGTGAAGATCCGCTGGCGGCTGGGCGAGGCCGACACACCCGTCACGCGATACGGACCGGCCACGAACACTTCCATGAGCGGCGGCGGTTCGGTGGTACCGGCGGCGCCGGTGCCGCTCGAGGCGCGCGACCATTCATGCGGCTTGATCAGATCTTCATAGGGCCCTTCCGCCGACTTCGCGAACGCCACCGAGATCCGGCGCTGTCCCGCCTTCACCTTGATCGGCTCGCTGCGGATAAAGTCGGCGCCCAACGGCGCGTCGGCCGATTCGCCGTTGCGCGCAATACCGCGGTCATAACGCAGGAGCGCCACGCGCTCGCCGTCGATGGAGATGTCGAGATCTTCCACCGGGCGACCGACGCCGCCACCGACGTTCAGCCGGAACTCGTACTCGCCATCGGCCGGGAACGTGTGCAGCACCACCAGTCCGCCGCGCGTGCCGTACGGTGTGCCGTCCACATGGTCCCACGGATGCTGCGACGCGAACGGCGACGTCTTGTACGTGGCCTGCCCCACCGGCGCCTTGCGATCGCCGATCGCCATGCGACTCACGGCCGCGGCGGCGTTCAGGTACCCCTCGAGCAACGTGGGCGACAACGACTGCACATCGGAGATGTTGTCGAAGTTCGCGCTCTTCGTATCGAGCGGGAGCCAGTCACCCGCCGTGACTTCGAGCCCGAGCAGGTCGCGCACCACGCGCTCGTACTCCGGGCGGTTGAGTCGCTGGAAGGTGCGCGTGCCGGGATTCACTGGTGCCGCCCCGTCCACCACGCGTTCGAGCGTTTCCACGAGCGCCTCGAGGGTATCCCCCGTGGGGCGCTTGGAGCCGGGCGGCGGCATCATCTGTGCACGCAGCTTCCGGATCATCTTCTCGGACACCGGCAGATTCGCGGTCGGATTCGTGACCGTGTACTGCTTGAGATCGAGATTGCCACGCCGCTGCGTGGGGTTGTGACAGCCGGCGCAGTAGCGCTGCACGACATCGTCGAGCGCGCCCATCGTGATACCGCGCGCGCCCACCGACGCGCGCGTCAGCGCACGGCCCGTCCCGTTGCTCGCCCGCATCGGGCGCAGCACCGGATGCGTGGCCGGCAACGCGGTCGCCGGCACGGACGGCGCACGAAGTGTGCGGCGTGCGGTGGATGTCGATGTGGATGTTGTGGCGACGGCATCATGCACGGCCGACGATGAGACCATCATCGACAGCGACGTGATGATTCCGGACAACGCGAGCAGAAGCTTCATGCCGGCTACTCCTGAGGCGTGCAGCGCGCGAGGGCGTCACACACCTGACTCATGTGATGACTCCGGCGGGAAGGAGGCCGGATATGCATCAAATTTACGTCGGTGGAGTCGTAAGCGCTGCAAGTTCCGGCCACGAAGTCCCGTGTATCCCGATGCACCCGCACACACTTGTCTGCACACACGAAGCGCGAACGCATCGACGTCCGATCAACGCGTGGTCACTGCGCGGCCGGCTGCGCGGTGGGCAGCAACAGCGCATACAGCGCATCGTGGACCGGCGTAGCCACGCCGTGCAGGCGTCCCAGTCGCGCCACGGCACCGGTCTGCGCCTCGAACTCCGAGGGGCGCCCAGCCATCAAATCGCGCTGCAACGAGGTGGTACCGTCCGCCGGCAAACTGTCGTAGCGCGCCCATACACGCTCAATGGAATCGACTGGCCACTCCGCACCCACGGCCCGACCCACATCGCAGACTTCGTGCAAGGCACGATCAAGGAGCGCACGGGTTTCCGGAATCGATCGTACGATACCGAACGGTGCGCGTGCGGCTGCGCCGACCGCGCCGATTGGCTCGATGAACAGGAACTTCTCCCAGTACGCGACCCCCATATCAGGCGGCAGGACGGCGTGCAGTCCGGACTCACGGATCGCCGACGCAAAGCGAGCGATCTGTACGTAGGCCGGCGACTCGGCCGGTGCACCTGCCCGGAGGCCGAACTCGACGATCGGGGTCACGGCGGTATGGCGGATGCGCCCGGGGCCATCCAACTCCACCAGCACCCGTGCCAGCCCCTCGAGGACGTGCGGGCTGCCGAGGGCGGCCGCGAGGTGGCTGCTGCTCTCGACCCCGTTCTGGAGCGGAATGACCGCGGTGGCAGGCCCCACCAGAGGGCGCAACGTCGGTGCGATGGCCGACACCTG
>CANJOX010000390.1 GCA_947475795.1 Gemmatimonadota bacterium | reverse complement strand
CTCAAGCGTCCTCACGCGGCACTGGACGCGATCGCGTCGCTGGGCGTCGACGTGGTGTGTACCGGGCACGATCACGAGGAGCGCACCGAGGTGGTGGAGCGCGCCGGCGGCCGCTTTCTGGTCAGCGCGGCCAACACGCTGTCGAGTCGCATGCGCGGTCACCGGCCCAGCGCGCTCAACGTGATCGAGGCCGACGCGACGACCGTGACGGTGCGGGCTTGGACCTACGATGCCGGCGCCTTCGTGCCGGGCGCCACGCACACCACGATGCCGCGGACCTGACGGTCTGTCAGGCGCCGCGGACCGCGCCCCTCAGTCGCGTGGTCCGAGGATGCGACACACGTGATGCACGGCGTCGAGCGGGGCCAGTGCCGTATGCGCGATGCCTGAGACCACGCGTGTAATGTCGTGGTCGACGGCGCCCGGGGTGGACCACTGTGCACCGTCGGCGCGCGTGAGGTACACCGAGAAGGTGTGGTGCCCCGTGCCCGGTCGCTCGCCCACGATGTGCAGGAGCGTCCGGGGGCCATGCCGGCCGGCGAAGAGCTGTTCGCCCGCCATATAGCCAGCGCGCACTCGTCCCGATGTGATGACCACGTGCTCGGGGGCGACGCACCATCCCTGCGCAGTGAGCGCCTCCCGCAGCGCGTCGAGAAAGGGCAGCAGGTGACCGGGCTGCCTGATGGCCAGCGCATTCAGCCCGTCGGATACCACGATCTGCGCGTCGATGGTGCCGTCGCGCTGCGCCGCCAGCGCCTGCAGCGCGGCGAGTGCGGCGGCCGAGAGCACTTCGCCCGATGTGGGATGCAGGATGAACGTGTCGCGGTCGGGGGAGCACGTCTGCACCGGGACCGCGTGCGGGATCGTGGCCACGAACGCGGGCGGCAGGGTGGCGTGGAACGCCCGGCGCGACTCGGTGCACAGCGTGTCAATCGCGTGCGCGAGCGCGGGCTCGAGGTCGTGCGGCTGCGCGCCGTGGCCCGTGGCCAGAAACACGCCGCGGGCGCGCACGGCGGCGATCGCCTCGCTCCCGTCGGCGCGTAGCGCGGCGCTGGAGCGCGTATCGCCGCGACGACGGCAGTACGCCTCGTACACGTGGAGCGGATCGCCGAAGTGTGGTCCCGGGGCCCCCGCCGCATCGAGTACGCCGATGGACTCGTAGAACGCTTGCATTGGAGCGCTGATGCGGCGCCCGAACTGCGCGCGCAGCCGCACGTGATCCTGAAAGCCGGTGGTGAGATACCCGAGCATGGGATCGACCTTCGTGGGCAGCGCCATCAGGTACGCCGGACTCGCCGGCATGATCTGCTCGAGGCACCAGTCGAGATCGCCCGGCCCGATGTCCATGTGCAGCGTGGCGCACACATCGAGGCCGATGGTAAGCCCGTGCAGCTTCCCCATGAGCAGATCTTCCAGGCAGCAACGCACCAGCTGCTCGCGGCGGCGGAACACCTCGGGGCCGATGAAGCCGGCCACGTCGTTCACATGCACCCACGGGGCCGGCGCACTCCCGCCACGCGTCTGCGCGGCCGCCACGCGTGCCGTGAGCGCGCGCACGAAGCCGTACTTGCGCGACTCGTGCAACACCATGTCGGCGCCCTGCCCGTGGCCGTTGGTGAAGTCCGCCCCCTGTCCGGTCTCGAGGTACAGCCCGAAACGCCCCGTGCGTGCGTCGGCATGCGCCAGCATCCCCGCCACCGTGACGTCGAAGGTCCGGTTGGCGGCATCGCTGCCGGCGAGGCTCTGAAACCAGAGCGCCGTGCGCCCGGGATACTGCGCCTCGACGTCGGCCTGCACGTCGATGTGCGACAACACACAGTGTGGGAGGACGTCGGTGAGCGCGAACACCGACAGCACCTCCTGCAACGTCTGCTCCACCAGCGCCACCTGCGCCGGCTCGCTCGAGACGGGGTTGGTGCCCAGCAGGACGTCGCCCACGCCGTAGGCCCACGCGTCGAACACCTGCCAGCGGATGTCGTCGGGGTGATCGGTGGGCGAGTTGGGCTGTACGCGCGCGCCGAGAAATCCTTCGGCGCCGATCTGGCTGCCGGGCAGCGGCACGTGCACCTTCCCGCTCACGGCGCGCAGCTCGTCGTCGGTCATCAGCTTTACCACACAGCCGATGACGTCGCTGGAGAGCCCGCGCGCGACGGCGGCAATCGATGCGCCGTCCTGCGTCAGCAGCCAGTCGTGGAGCGCCCCGACGGTCCACGACGCGCTCTGCTGCTGCGCCGCGACATCGACGGTCGCGCGGAGCAGCGCACCGAGATCGTCGTCGATCACGGGGTGCGCGTCGATGTCCGCCAGGCGTGTCGCGGCCAGCAGGCGGCGCGCGTCTGTCCGCGCCTGTTCGTCGGGGGCCGCCACGCCGATGGCGTCGTCGCCCTCCTTGTACGCGTTTGCCGCGCCGAGCAGTTGCAGATACCGGGTGCGGTCGAAGCCGCCCGCGGTCCGCTGCAGATACGCAAGGAGGGCCTCATCCCGCAGCGGAGGCAGGGTGAGCACCTGGGCGGGCAGGGCTGGGCGTCGGGCGGAGGCGGGCACGTGTGTAAATTACAGCGTCGACGGGCTGGACCGGGGGCCGTCACCCCGACGTCGCCATCAGGATCCCACGGTAGAGCGTCGCGGCGGCCCGGCACCCGGGCGGGAGAGGCAGCATGTCCGCAGCACCCCAATCCGGAGGCGGGTCGGAGCACGGCCCGCACGCGGGGCTCGACCCGCTCGTGGCGGGCACGCCCCTCGAGGAGGCCCGCTACGCCCTGATCCTCGTGCACGGGCGCGGCGGCAGCGCGGCGGGCATGCTCCCCATCGCCCGCGCGGCCAAGGCCACGGACGCGGCCTTGGTGGCACTCGAGGCCGCCGACCAGAGCTGGTATCCCCACCGCTTCCTCTCGCCGCGCGCGGAGAACGAGCCGTGGCTGAGCAGCGCCCTCGCCGCAGTCGGGGCGGCCGTCGACCGGGTGCGGGCCGCTGGCATCCCCGCGGAGCGGATCGTCCTCGTGGGCTTCTCGCAGGGCGCCTGTCTGGTCCTCGAGTACGCCGCGACCTCGGCGGCGGCCAACGTGCGGTTCGGAGGTGTGGCCGCCTTCGCCGGGGCGCTGATCGGGGATCCCACCGTGCCGCGTCACGACGCAGGGTCCCTGGAGGGGACACCCGTGCTGCTGGCGTGCGGCGACGCCGACGTGCACATCCCCGCGTCCCTCGTTCGGTCGGCGGCTGAGCGGTTCTGGTCGCTCGGGGCCGCCGTCGATCTCCGGATCTATCCGGGGGTCGGGCACGACATCGTGGGCGACCAGCTGAAGGCGCTGGCCGATCTGGCGACAGCGTTGCGCGGACCACAGCCGACGGCCCATCTTCCCCCACGATGACCACGCGCCAATCGCAACTCGGGTTCGACTTCTTCGACGCGGCCCCGGCCGCGCCGGAGGCGCTGCCGAGCGTCCCGCTGGTGGTCCCGCAGGTCGTCCCCCCCGTGTACACCCACACCGCCCAGCGGCCGGTGGTGGACGACAGCCGCCCCGCGCGCGGGCGTACCGCTGTGCGCGCCCGCACCGCCGTGCTCTTCTCGCGCCTCGCCGATCTCGGATTGCGCGGGGTGGACGCGCTGACGCTCATGCGCACCCGCACGGTCATGGTGTCGCTGATCGGGCGCACGTTACGGATTCACGAGGGGTACGCTGACGCCCCCGAGCCGGTGCTGCGGGCGATTGTGGCCTTCGCCGTCGCGCGCAACAAAGCCGAGCGCACGGTGGCGCGTGATGCGATTCTGGCCTTCGACGTGGAGCGTGGACCGGCGCCGCGGCGGCAGGAACCGCCGCGCCCCGGTGACGTG
>CANJOX010000389.1 GCA_947475795.1 Gemmatimonadota bacterium | reverse complement strand
GCGCTGAGCGGCGCCAGCACCCTCGATTCGTTGCCGGTGGGTAGCTACACGATGTCGGCGGTCCCGCTCACGGCGGCCGGCGTGCGTTACGCGCCGACGCCGCGCGAGCAGGCGTTCACCATCAGCACCGGGGCCACCACCACCGTGACCGTAGCGTTCGCCGTGGTGCCCACGGTGGTGGACATCCCGGTCACGGGGCTGCCGGCCGGAACGCCGGCCAACATCACCCTCCTGTCGCCGTCCGGTGAGACGGTAACCGTGACGGGGACCACGCGCCTCAGCCCCGCCGTGGCTGGTCGCTGGCGCTTGAGTGCGTCTGGTGTGTCGGGAGGCGGCGCGACCTACCTGCCCACCCCCACCGCGCGCGATACCACCGTATCGGCCGGCGATACGCTGCCGCTGCCGGTGCACTATGCCATCACCACGGGGGCGATCGCCGTCGTGGTCAGCGGCCTCCCCGGCAGCGTGAGCGGAAGCGTCATCGTGGCGGGACCCGGCGGATTTTCCCGCACGGTGACGGCCACCACGACACTCACCCTGCTGGCCCCCGGCAGCTACACGGTGTCGGCCGCGAGCGTCGGCACCGGCGCCACCACCTATGTGCCGGTGCCCGTGTCCCAGCAGGTTACGGTCGTGGCGTCGCTCGTGGCATCGCCGGCCACCGTGTCGTACGCCCTGGCCACCGGTGCCGTGACCATTGCCACCAGCGGTATCCCGGGGAGTGCCACCCCCACCTTCGCCCTGAGCGGCACCGGCGCACCGCGGTCGGTGAGCGGTGCCGGCACGGTGTCGGCGCTCGAGGTGGGCTCGTGGACGATTGCCGCCAACACCATCGTGAGCGGGGCGACCACGTACACGCCGTCACCGGCGTCGCAGAGCGTGACCATCACCCCCAACGGCACCGCCACCGCCACCTTCGCCTACGCCGCCACCGTGGCCCAGAACTACGCGATCAGCACCGCGTATGTCACACAGGCCATCCAGCGCTTCGATGGCACGGTGGCGCTGGTGGCCGGCCGCGATGCGCTGCTGCGGGTGTTCGTGCAGGCCAGCGCCGCCAACAGCGCGCGCCCCGACGTGCGCGTGCGCCTGTACGACGGGGCCACACTGCTGCAGTCCACGCTCATTCCCGCTCCGGAAACGGGGGTGCGCACCGTGCTCAACGAAGGCACGCTCACGTCCACGTGGAACCTGATCATCCCGGGCGCGAACATCCGCCCCACCACGCAGCTGCTCATCGACCTCGACCCGGCGCTGGCCGTGACCGACGCCGATCGCAGTGACAACATCTGGCCGCGCAGCGGTGTCCCGCAGGCGCTGCGGGTGAACAGCGTTCCCACGTTCACGGTGCGGTTCGTCCCGGTCGTCGCCGGTGGACGCACCGGCAACGTGACGGCCGCCAACAAGGGCGCGTTTCTGACGTCGGTGCGACGGATGTTCCCGCTCAACACGGTCGTGTCCGACGTGCGCGCGCCGTTTACCGCCAGCGCCACCGACATCCAGAGCACCGACGGCAACGGCCAGTGGCTGACCGTGTTGAGCGAGCTCAACGCCCTGCGCGCCACCGACGGGGCGCCCAGCACGATGCACTACTACGGCGTGTTGGGCGTGTCGTACACCAGCGGTGTGGCGGGGTATGGCTACGTCCCCGGCCGCGCGGCGGTCGGGTGGGACCTGCTCCCCAGCGGTGATGAGGTCGCGGCACACGAATGGGGGCACAACTTCTCGCGCAATCACGCGCCCTGCGGCACGACCGGGGACACCAACTTCCCCTACAGCGGCGGCACGATCGGCCACTGGGGGTGGAACAGCGCGCTGAACACCCTGGTACCGCCCACGTGGACCGACGTCATGGGGTACTGCAACAACCAATGGGTTAGCGACTACACCTGGAGTGCCGCGATGCAGTATCGCAGCACGGCCGCCGCCGTGGTCGCGAGCGTGGTCGCGAGCGTGGTCGCGAGCGCGGGCGCCAGCGACGCGCCCCGTGACGGCCTGCTGGTGTGGGGACGCATTACCAACGGGCGCGTCCAGCTCGAACCCGCCTTCCGGGTGCAGGCGCCAGCCAGTGCCGGGGCGCCGTCGGCCGCCATCCGGCTCGAACTGCTCGACGCCGACGGTGCGACCCTGCTGGACACGCCCATCGAGGCGCCCGCGGTGGACCATGCCGCCACCACTGACGAACGGCAGTTCGCGGTGGTCGTCCCGTGGAGCGCGGCGCTCGAAGACCGCCTCGCCGCCATCCGGGTGCGCGACACCCGCTCCCCGCTGTCCGCCCTCGGGCAGCGCCGCACCCGTTTGGTCGCCCCCGGGGCCGGTGCGACGCCGGTCGCGCCCGCCGTGCAGGCGCAGGTGGAGCGCACCGCCGACGGGCGGTCGCGTGTCACGTGGAACAGCGCCGCCTACCCCATGGCCATGGTACGTGACGCCGCTACCGGCGCCCTGATGGGCTTCGTGCGGCGATCGGGCGACACGGTGGTCACCGGCGGACGGGCAGTCGAGGTGGTGTACTCGGACGGCGTGCGCACGGTGCGGCGGTAGGACAACGACCGGCGGACCACGCACGCGTGTTTTCCGCTACTTTTGTGTGGTTCCTCCTCGTTCCCGCTAATCCCCGACTCACATGGCCTTGTTCGACGTCATCATTCTTGGCGGCGGTCCCGCCGGCTACGTCTGCGCCATCCGCTGTGCCCAGCTGGGCATGCAGGTGGCCGTTATCGAACGTGAAGCACTCGGCGGCACCTGTGTGCTCTGGGGGTGCATCCCGGCCAAGTCGCTGCTGGAAAGCGCCGGGCTGGCCGTCAAGATCGGCAAGGCGGCCGAACACGGCATCACCCTCGACGGCATCACGCTCGACTTCGGGCCGGCCATGAAGCGGTCGCGCAGCATCAGCGCGCAGAACTCGAAGGGCGTCGAGTTCCTGATGAAGAAGCACAAGGTGCAGTGGATCCGCGGTGAAGGCGTGCTCGAGAAGGGGAAGAAGGTCACCGTGACCATGGCCGACAGGAAGAAAGAGACGCACGAGGCGAAGAAGGCGGTGGTCATCGCCACCGGCTCGCGCGTGAAGGGGCTCCCGCAGGCGGGGCTCGAACTGGACCGGAACGTCGTGCTGTCCAGCGACGACGTGCTGGTGGCGGAGAAGGCTCCTGCCTCGATGGTGGTGGTGGGCGCCGGTGCCGTGGGCGTGGAATTCGCCGATGTATTCGCGGCGTTCGGCACCAAGGTCACGATGGTGGAAGTGGCTCCGACCATTCTGCCCATCGAAGACGCCGATTGCAGCGCCGAGCTGGCGAAGGCGTTCAAGAAGCGGAAGATCGACATCCTCACGGGTGCCAAGATCACCAGCACGAAGATCACCGCGACCGGCGCCACGCTCGTGGTCGAGTCGGGCGGCACCACGCACACGCTCGCGGTAGACAAGGTGCTCGTGGCCGCCGGCCGTGCCCCGAACGTGGAAAAGATCGGACTCGAGACGGTGGGCGTGGCGAAGTCGGAACGCGGCTTCGTGAAGATCAACGCAAAGTTCGAGACCAACGTCCCGGGCTACTACGCCATCGGTGACGTGTCCGGCAACCAGATGCTCGCGCACAAGGGCTCGCGCGAAGGGCACGTGCTGGCCGACCTGCTGGGCGGTCAGCACGCGCATCTCGTGAACTACAACAACATCCCCAGCTGCACGTACTGCCATCCGGAAGTCGCGAGCATCGGCCTTACCGAACAGGCGTGCAAGGACAAGAAGCTCGACTACACGATCGGCAAGTTCCCGTTCTCCGCGAACGGCCGCGCCCGCACCAGCGGTGAGACCGACGGCTTCGTGAAGATCATCCGCGATGC
>CANJOX010000388.1 GCA_947475795.1 Gemmatimonadota bacterium | reverse complement strand
CGTACCGCGATCGTGTAGCCGGCCATCGCCGCGCTGCCGAACGTCGCCATCAGGCGGATCAGCACGATCCAGCTGAGACTGCCCACGAGCACTTGGAACGTCGCGCTCCCCGACCGCTGGAGCATCGTCCGCATGGTCCCGACCTCCAGCACGAGGTGCCGGCGGGCAACCCGCAGGTGCCCCGAGCCGTGCGTGAGACGCCAGAGGGCGTAGGCCACACCGGTCGCGCGGCCGAGGGTGGTGGCGATCGCGGCGCCGGTCACGCCCCACTCCGGAAACGGCCCCACCCCGAAGATGAGCAGGGGGCCGAGGACGATGTTGATGCCGTTCGCGAGCCAGAGCACCCGCATGGAGACCGCGGCGTCCCCGGCGCCCCGGAAGGCCGCGTTCAGCACGAACAGCAGGAACGCGGTGCCGCTGCCGCCCAGCAGGACGCGCGTGAACAGGGTCCCAGTGGCGGTCACGTCCGGCGTCGCCCCCATGAGGCGCAGCAACGCCGGGGCGGCGATCGCCCCGCTGATGCCGATCACGACGGACGCCACCACGCCGAGGGCGATCATCTGCACCGCTGCCCTGGCCGCGCCGTCGGCGTCACGTTCACCGACCCGGCGCGCCACCACGGCGGTGCCGGCGATCGACAGCCCCATGGCGATGGTGTACACCACGATCATCATCGACTCGGTGAGCCCCACGACCGCCACCGCGCTGGCCCCCAGTCGTGCCACGAAGAAGACGTCGGAGAGCGCGAACAGACTCTCCATGATCATCTCGAGGACCATCGGAATGGCGAGCAGGACAATGGACCGCCCGATCGAGCCCGCCGTATAGTCGTGCGTCGTGCCGCGCAGCGCGCTGGCCACGGTCTGCCACCACGACCGTGGGTCGTGTTCACGCGCCGGATCATGCATGACCGGAACGCTCAACCGGACGCCTCGGCGGCGCAAGCGGAGAGAATCGCGCGTCGCCGCTGCAGCCGCGGGGCCAGCGCGCGCGCCGCCGCCCCCGTTGCGGTTCGCGGCGCGCGAGCGGAAGTTGGCAGGAGTGGGAGCGGCACCGACGGCGCCGCTCCGTACGTCCCCCCTCTGCCTGTCCCGCCATGCGCACGCTGTCCGTTTTCTCCGCCTCGGCCGTGGCCGTCGCGATGATCGCTGTCCCTCTGTCGGCGCAGCGCCCGCTGCTCCCGCCGGTGGTGGCGCCCATTGACTCCACCGATCCGGTGGCGCTGATGGTCGCGCGCCTCGATCTCGAGAAGTACAAGACCACGCTCAAGGGCCTCACGCAGTTCGGCGATCGCAAGCAGGGCACCAAGCGCAACCGCGACGCCGTGGACTGGATCGAGGCGCAGCTCAAGAGCTACGGCTGCTCGAACACCGAGCGCATCATCTATCGTTACGAGCCGCCCACGCTGGCCGAGCGTCCGGCCACGCCGCCGCCGGCCGCCGCACCGCCGGCGCCCGGACAGCCGCCGCTCCGTCGCGTGGGGCCGCCCGCCACGCAGGCCTCGGGCGGTGGACGCAACCGCGGCATCCGCACGCGGACCGGCGTGAACAACGATTCGCTGCTGCAGCCCGATCCCGCGTTACGCGCGCTGAACGCCGAGCCGAGCACGCCGGGCGAGCGTCAGGAAGTGTATTGCACGAAGATCGGCACCACGCATCCCGAGGAGATGTACATCGTGGGCGCGCACATGGACGGCATCGGCTGGGGCGAGGCCGTGAATGACGACGGCTCGGGCACGGCGCTCGTGATGGAACTGGCGCGCGTGTTCAGCAATCCCGACGTGCAGACGGAGCGCTCTATTCGCTTTGTCCTGTGGAACAACGAAGAGAGTGGCCTGAACGGCGCGCGCGCCTACATCGAGCAGCGCCAGCAGCTGCAGGGGATCGAGTCGCCGAAGGGATCGGGGAAATATCCCGAGCCCAAGTGGCTGGGGATGATCCAGCACGACATGATGATGTGGGACCACGGCATGCCGAAGGCCGACGGGACCATGGCCAAGGAGCAGCGTCCGGAAGCCGACGTGAACATCGAGTTCCAGATCAGCTCGAAGATGTGGAAGGCGTCGTCGGAGCTGGCGTGGGCGTTGCATCAGGCCAATTCGAAGTACGCCACGGACTACCCGGCGCAGGTGGGTCCGCACATGACCAACACCGATTCCGGCCCGTTTCAGGACCTCATTCCCTCGATCAGTCTGCGCGAGAACGAGCGCGGCACGCAGACGGGGAGCGGCTGGAACCCGCATTGGCACCAGCCCACCGACGTGTGGTCCACGTACACCGACAAGGACTTCCGCTTGGGCCTCAATGCCGCGCAGACCACGCTGGGCGGCGTGGGGCGCCTGGCCGGCGTGACGCTGAAGTCCGCGACTAAGATGTAATCAGCGCGTGATCAGATCACGCATCACACCAGCGGCGGAATGCGCCCCGCCCACGGGCGGGCGCGTTCCAGCTGGCCGGCCACACGGAATAGTGTGGCCTCGTCGCCAAAGCGCGACACCAGTTGCGTGCCGATCGGCAGCCCCGCGGCGTTCCAGTGCAGCGGCACCGACATCGCGGGCTGACCGGTCACATTGAACAGCGGGGTGTACGGAATGAAGCCGTACACCTTCTTTGCGGTCTCATTCAGCAAGCCCGCCGCCTTGAGTACCCCGCCAAGTCCCAGCCCGGCCACCACGCGCAGCATCGCGCGTTCGGCCGCCGACGGCTGCATTGCGCCGATGGTGAACGGCGGCGCGCCCAAGGTGGGCGTCACCAGCACATCGTAGGTGGTGAAGAACCGACCCACGGTGCGCCCCGCGAGTTGGAGCGTGCGCACCGCGGTGGCGTAGTCGGACGCACTGGCCGCCTTGCCTACGAGACCGAGCGCCCACGTGGTGAGTTCCACATCGTCGCTGCGTGGCGCGCGCTTCGGCCGCTACGACGGTGAGAAACGCCTGCGAGAGCGACTGCGCATCGACCACCGGTTCGGCGCGGATCACATCGTGTCCCAGCGATTCCAGGAGCGCCGCGGCGTCTTCGAGGGCCGCCACGCAGTCGGGATGCACCGTGCTGCCAAAGAACGGCGTCGTGGTCACCGCAATGCGCAGGCGACCCGGCTCGCGCGTGACTTCCTCCAGAAACGGCCGATCCTGCCGCGGACACGCCACCGGCGTTCCGACATCGTCGCCGGCGGTGGCATCGAGCATCGCGGCGGAATCACGCACGCTGCGCGTGATCACATGCTCCTGCACGAAGCCGCGCCATGCGTCGCCGATGTCCGGGCCCGTGGGCGTCCGGCCGCGCGTGGGCTTGATGGAGAACACGCCGTTGCACGACGCGGGGATGCGCAGCGAGCCGCCGCCGTCGCCGCCATGCGCGATGGGCACGATGCGCGCGGCCACGGCGGCCCCCGACCCGCCGCTGGAACCGCCGGTGGTCTTGGTGGGGTCCCACGGATTCCGCGCCGGCCCCAGCGCCTCACTCTCCGTATACGGCGTGAGCCCCAGTTCCGGCGTGTTGGCCTTGCCGATGAAGACGGCCCCCGCCGCGCGGTAGCGGGCCACGAGTTCGCTGTCGTGATCCGGGATGATGGCTTGCAGCACCCGCGTCCCGTTGCTGGTCGGGACGCCGGCGATGGTCGTCATCAGATCCTTGATCAGCATCGGCACGCCGGCAAAGGGCGCGTCGGGATCGACGGTGGACGCCATGGTGCGGGCCATGGCCTCGAGCGGGCGGACCACCGCGTTCAGCCGTGGATTGCGGGCCGCCATGCGGGCCAACGCCGCCTCGGTCACCTCGGCCGGGCTCACGGCACGGCGGCGGACCAGATCGGCGATGGCGAGTCCATCGAGCGCGTCATACTCGGGGAGGGGAAGTGACATGTGGCTATT
>CANJOX010000387.1 GCA_947475795.1 Gemmatimonadota bacterium | reverse complement strand
GCCGCACTGCGGAACACCCGCGTGGTGCGCGCCGTGGCCAGATCGAAGCGGTCCACGAACGGGCGATCGCCTTCGGGGCCGGCACCGAGCCCGCTCAGGAACGCCACCTTCTTGTCGGGTGTGGTCAGCAGCACCGTCTGACCGCGTGCATCGCGCGCCGTGAGGAAGTCACCCGGATCGGCGTAGCGGTCTTCACTCGAGCGCTCCCAGAGCATCCGCGGGGCCTTCACACCCGACGGATCGATGATCCAGGCGCGCGTCTTGCGCGTCTTGCCTTCGGTCTCGCGCGCGATGGCCAGGCCGGCCGTGCTCCACGTGATCGCACCGGCACGCCAGCTCGTTTCCAGCAGGGTTGTCGGCGTGCCGGTGAACGGCGCCTCCAGCAACGCGACGCGGTCGCGCTTGTCCGCCTTCGAGTCGCTGTCGCCACCATCAAGGGCTTCCACCCACGCCAGCGTGGCGTCGACATCGCGCCGCCACTGCACGTTGCGGATACCCGCCAGCGCGCCGTTACCACCCCACGGCACACGCTCGATGAGCGGACGGCTCACGATCGACTTCACGACCACGCCATCCATCGACCATACTTCGGTGCGCGTGGGGAAGTAATTCAGCGGCACCGTGTACGAGAACGGACGCGACAGCGTGCTCACCAGCAGGTAGCGACCGTCGGGCGAGGCGCTGACATCGGTGCGCATCCCGGGGGCGCCGAGGGGCTTGATGGTGCCGTCGAGCGTTACGAGCGCCAGCTGACTCGTGCCGTAATGTTCGAAGATCGCTTCGTCGAACGGGCTCTTGAGCAGATCCTGATACGTGGCGGCGCGGTCACTGCGACCGGTGAGCGCTTCCTGCACGATCGGTCCTTCCGGCGTGGTCGTCATGGCCGGGGCCGCACCGCGCGTCGTCGGCACGAACGTGCAGGCCAGCGACGCCGTCGACACCCACGAGCAGGGATTGCCCAGAATCGCCGTCAGGCGCTGCGACGTGAGCGGCTTCGCCTGTGCTGTCGCCACATCGGCCAGCCACAACGTGATCGCATCATCGCTCGTCACCGTGAAGGCGATCTTCTGGCCGTCGGCCGACCACGACACGTTCTCGATGCTGGCGCCGGCGGGAATCGATGCCTGAATCTTGCGCGCGGCACCACCGGTGACCGCCTGCAGCGAGAGCCCCGTATAGCTCTGGCCGCGCGTGGGGCCGCTGGTCTTGGGATCGAAGCGCAGCCCGGCCAGACGGTACTCGAACGCTGCGACGTCACTGATCGGCGGCAGCGCCGGACGTTCCAGCAGCAGCAGCCGCTGACGGTCGGGGCTCATCTGCACCAGCGGGGTGGCCGGCTGATCGAGAATCTGTGCGATGGGCTGCGGCGGCTGCCGGTACTGCGCCTGCGCCACGGCCGGTCCGAAGGCCGGCACCAGCGCCACGACGACCGCGAGGACACGCGGCGAGCGAGAGAGGAGTGTCACACGTCTTCCGATGTTCGAAGTGAAATCACGTACTGCATGAACGCACGGCCGTGCTGCATTGCTACCGCAGTGTCATTACCAATCCGTTGTGCGCCTTGATGACGCCGGCCCGCTGAATATCGAAGCCGTTCTCATGGCAGTACAACCCCATCTGGTGCACGTCCATCAGTTCGCGGTAGCCGTGATTCATCCAGTCGGCCATCAGGTGGTAGAACACGCGCGACTTGAACTGATTACGCGGGGTCGTCATCACCACCGTGCCGCCCGGCTTGAGAAAGCGCCGGTGCATCTCGAGGCACTCCGCCTTGTGCGCGTCGGGAAAATGCTCCAGCAGCCCGATCGAGACCACGACATCGAACTCCTTGCCGTACTTCAGGTCGCGAATGTCGGCGACCTCGAAGTGAATCGGCATCTCGTCGCGGTACCACACGCGCTGGTGTCCCGTGGTTGGATCGACGCCCAGAAACGGATAGTCGAGCGGAAACTTGCCGAAGCGGTCGGTGGCGCAGAACGCATCGTAATCCACCAAAACGATCTCGCCCCCCGGATACATCGCCGCCAGCTGCATCGCCTCGTAGCCGTCGGCGGCCCCGAGAAACAGAATGCGCGGTTTCTTCACGTTGAGACCGGCAAACAGGGCCCGCTTGCCGCGTGGATCCCACACCGCGTCTTCCACCCGCATGATCTTGTTCCACACGGCCAGATAAGCGATGTCCTGCAGGGCCTCCTTCGCCTCGTGCAGATCCAGCCGCGACAATGCGTCGCCGAACTGCGCCTTTGCCTGGTGCTGCGCCTCAGGCACATCGGTCAGGAAGAACTGGTGGAAGGCGGTGTTGAACAGGCGCCAGCCGTCGGCAATCGGCAGCGGCTGCTGATGCGTCTGCTCGTAGCTGCGCCGCGCGCTCGACCACTTCTCGGTGCGATACGGGCGCCCCACGTCCGGCCAGCGGAGCGTGGACCAGTCCAGCGCACTGACATCCTCGAACAGATCGGGCGCCTGATCGCGCAGGTCGATCCGATATTGCCCGGTCAGCTCGTGGTGACCGATGCCATGGCGTGCGCCACGCGGTCGGCCCCACGGGCGACTGGTCTGAGCAGGAAAAGCGCGCGTGCTGGCGGCGGCGGCGGTTTCGGGGGCGATCAGCGTAGCCATACGAGACCCGGCGTGAGAATGTCGACCGGTGGAGTCTGGGTTCTCGACGGGCTGGGCGCCAGTGCTGGGAGCGGGGGCCGGGGCTCCGTTCGGCGCCCCGGGCGTCTGCGCTACCGGCGCTGCGTCCCGGTCGTATCCGTCAGCGCTCGCATGAACGCCACCAGATCGCGCTGTTCACCAGCGGACAGGTGCAGCGGCTCCGGCGGCAGGGTCTGGTTATCCAGGCGGATGCCGATCCCGGCGCCGCCGCCGCGATTGTAGAAGTCGACCACCGACTCCAGCGTCGGATACGCACCGTTGTGCATGTATGGAGCGGTCAGCGCGACGTTGCGAAGCGACGGCGTGCGGAAGGCGTACCGGTTCGGCGCCGCGCCCGCGATGCGTTGGCGTCCAACGTCAGGGTCGATCCGCCCACCGGCTGTGACGGCCCGTACCGGCACACCCAGCACCTCGACCTCCGATTTCTGGTACATCGGCGGCACCGTCCCGTTCGTGAGCGGCAGGAAGTGACACGTCGCACACCGGCCCTTACCCACGAACACGTTGAATCCCGCCCGCTCGGCAGCGCTCAACGCCAGCGTATCGCCACGCAGCGCACGGTCCACCGGACTGTTCAGCGAGGTGAGGCTACGCAGATAGGCCGCGAGCGCCGCGCGAATACGCGCCGGCGTGACCACGGTATCCACGGCGCCCGCCCGACTCACGAACGCCGCACGGAACTGCGCGGCCAGCGCGCTGTCGCCGGTCAGTGACGTGGACACATCCGAGAGACGCGCGTGCATCTCGTCGACATTCTGCACCACTTCGGTGACTTGATCTTCGAGGTAGGTGGTACGCAAATCGCTGAACGAACCGACTTGCAGCCCGATGTTGATCACCGTAGGCGTGTTACGCGGCAGCGGCTGCCCCGATCGACCAGGACTTGCTGTCAGGCCGTCGGTGAAGGCCCGTCCCGGGATATGACATGAACTACAGGCCCGCGAGTTGTCCCCGGATAGGCGCGCATCATGAAAGAGGGCACGACCCAGCGCCACGCGCGCAGGCGGCTCCTGGCGCGTGTCGAGCGGCGCGAACGCCAGCACATCGAACGCACCGGAGTCGAAGAGTGTGATCGCCGGCATCCGGAATGCACGCCGTTCTTCGGGCTGACCGATGCCGAGCGCGACGCGCTGCGCGTTGAGCGCGCGCGTCAGGGGATTGGCATGTCGGACCAGAAACTCGAGATGGTTGAACCCATCGCGAGCACCGGT
>CANJOX010000386.1 GCA_947475795.1 Gemmatimonadota bacterium | reverse complement strand
GCCTCGAAGAGACGCAGGATATTGCGCTTGATGCCGTAGTCGTACGCCACGACGTGGTAGGTCGCGTCGGGTCTGCCCCAGGAGTACGCCTCGCGTGTGGACACCACCGTGGCGAGGTCGAGCCCCTCCATGCTGGGACAGCCTTGGAGTACGGCCAATGCCTCTGGGCCGGGCGTCTCCCCGAGGCCGATCACCCCACGCATCACCCCGACCGACCGCAGGTGCTTCGTGAGCCGCCGCGTATCCACTTCGGTGAGGATCGGTACCTGATGCTCGGCGAGCCACTCCGGGAGGCCGCCGGTGGCACGCCAGTTGGAATAGGTCGGCGACAGCTCGCGCACCACGACCCCCGCCACCTGTGGGCGAGAGGATTCGGGGTCTTCGGTGTTGACGCCGTAATTGCCGACTTGCGGGGCCGTCAGCACGACCGTCTGACCACGGTAGGAGGGGTCGGTAAAGACCTCCTGATACCCAGTCATGTTGGTCGTGAACACCACTTCCGCCACGGTGGGCGTCGTCGGCCCGACAAGCCGGCCGAGGAAAAGGGTTCCGTCCTCGAGGAGGAGGAACCCTTTGGGAGGCAACGTGCTCACGCGTCGCTTACGGCTGCTTGGCGGGCGCGGCCGGCGTCGTCGGCTGCGTCGTCAGCGGCGCCGCCGGAGCGGCGCCGCCGACCGGAGCCGTCGGTGCCGCCGCGGGGGCGGCCAGCTTGTCGAGCACCGACTTCGGTGCGGTGGACCGCGACGACATCATCTGCAGGATGAAGGCGAGTCCGAGGAAGACGCCACCGCACCACCAGCTCGCCTTGGTGAGCAGGTTCCCGGCCTGGCGGGTACCCATCACCGAATCGGACGACGAACTGGCCCCGCCGAAGCTGGCCGCAAGCCCGCCGCCCTTACCGGACTGAAGGAGAACGGCCGCGGCGAGGATCAGCGCGTCGAGAATGAGCAGGATGAGCAGGAACGTGTACATGTCACGAAGCCGGAATCGAGTGCGTTCAGAGATGCGCGAAAGGCGCGCCAGCCTTGAAAGATGGCAGCGGGATTGTGCCGAGGCAAGTCCTTCCCCGTCCAACAGTTGCGCGAGACCGGCGGGGCTGCCGACCTGATTCAGCTGCGGACGATGCTCGCCCAGCTGTCAGCGTCCAGCGAGGCCCCGCCAACCAACAACCCGTCGACTTCCGGCGCCGCCAGCAACGTCGCTGCGTTCCCGCGGTTGACGGAGCCACCGTACAGGATCGGCACGCCGTTGCCGGCGCGCTCGCCCAGGCGGCTGATGAGCGCCGACCGCAGCACCCCATGAATGGCGCTGGCATCCTCGGGGGTGGCCGTCCGCCCGGTCCCGATCGCCCACACCGGCTCGTAGGCCAGCATGATCGTGGCCGCCTGCGCGTCGTCGAGCTCTGCGAGTCCGGCCGCCAGCTGCCGCTCAACCACCGACGCGGTCTGCCCCGCCTCGCGTTCAGCGAGCGTTTCACCCACGCAGAGCATCGCCGTGAGCCGCGCCTGACACACCAGCGCCATTTTCTTGGTCGTCACGGCATCGGTCTCGCCAAAGACGTGCCGGCGCTCGGAGTGTCCGACCAGCACCACGCGCGCCCCGGCGTCCCGCGCCATCAGGACGGAATTCTCACCGGTGAAGGCGCCCTGTGCTTCGGCATGCACATTCTGGACACCGACCCAGACGTCGGGACGCTCCCGCAGGCCATCAACCACGGTCGTGATCGTGATGGCCGACGGGAAGAACACCAGCGTGCGGTCGTTCATCTTCGGCGCCTGCGCCAGGAACCGCTGCAGAAACGCCCTCGCGTCGGTTGGGCCGTGATTGAGCTTCCAGTTGGCGGCGATGACCGGCTTGTGATGCATGGGCGGTGAGTGTCGGAATGGGTTGATGAAGAAAAGGCAGGCGTGGATCAGCGTCGGTCGAGGGCAGACACGCCGGGCAGTGCTTTCCCCTCGAGGAACTCGAGTGATGCCCCGCCACCGGTCGACACATGAGACATCTGCGCCTCGAGACCGGCCTCCGCCACGGCGGCCGCCGAATCGCCGCCGCCGATGATGGTGGTGGCCCCACGTCCCGTCGCGATCGCCATGGCATCGGCCACCGCACGCGTCCCGACGTCAAACGGCGGCTTTTCAAAGACGCCCATCGGACCGTTCCAGAGGACCGTCCGCGCCGACTCGATCAAGGTGCGGTAGTGTGCGACCGTTGACGGCCCGATGTCGAACATCGCTTCGCCGGATGGGATCGCGTCACGAGCGACGGCGCGTGCCGCGCTGCCGGCGTCCATGGCCGGCGCGATCACCGCATCCACCGGCAGCACGAGCTTGTCCCCTGCCCGCGCGAGCAAGTCCGCCGCCATGACCAGACGATCGGGCTCGACCAACGAGGTCCCCGTTTCGAAGCCCATGGCGCGAAAGAAGGTGCACGCCATCGCACCGCCGATCAGCAAGTGGTCAACCTTTGGCAACAGCGCTTCCACCACGTCGATCTTGCCCGAGATCTTGGAGCCGCCAAGAATCGCGACGAACGGCCGCTCCGGGGCAGCCAACGCGCCGCCAAGGTACGCCAGCTCCTTCTCCATCAAAAGCCCGGCCACCGCCGGCCGGCAGTACGTCGCGACGCCCGCCGTGCTGGCGTGCGCACGGTGCGCCGCGCCGAAGGCGTCGTTGACATACAGGTCGCCGAGCTCGGCCAGTTGCCGCGACAGCGCGTCGTCATTGGATTCCTCGCCCGGGAGAAAGCGCGTATTCTCGAGCAGAAGAACTTCGCCGACGGGCAGCGTGTGCGTGGCCGCGACGGCCGAGGCGCCCACGGTTTCGCCCAAAAAGTGCACCGGCCGCGGCAGCAACTGGCTCAGGCGCGCCGCGACCGGCGCCAGCGAATACTTGGCCTCCGGCGCGCCCTTGGGCCGACCGAAGTGCGCCAGCAGGACGACCTTCGCGCCGTGATCGAGCAGCGTGGTGATCGTCGGTAGCGCGGCCGTGATCCGCGTATCATCGCCCACGGCGCCCGTGGCATCGAGCGGGACGTTGAAATCAACCCGGACAAGCGCACGCTTGCCGGCGAGGTCAGCAGGAGAGAGATCGCGGATGGTGCGGGTCATCATGGCGGGAAAGGCGACGGGAGTGAGGCCACGAGCGGAGCGTCTCGTGCGGGACGGCCTCCTGCGCACGAGCCCCGGCACGCAGGCACCGGGGCTCGTGGACGAACAGGCAGGCGGTTGGAGCGGACGCGAGGACGACTACAAACGCGCGCCGATGAAACGCAGCAGATCGACGCACCGCGACGAGTAGCCCCACTCGTTGTCGTACCAGCCGGAGATCTTTACCAGCGTCCCGTCGATGACGATCGTGCTGAGCGCGTCGAGCGTGCACGAGTGCGGATCGCCCACGTAGTCGATGGACACGAGCGGAACTTCACTGTACCCGAGTACACCGGCCAGCGTGGTCTGGGACGCCGCCTTGAACGCCGCGTTGACTTCTTCCTTCGTGACCTTTCGCTCGACCACGCACGTGAGATCGGTGAGCGACACATCGGGCGTCGGCACGCGTACGGCAATGCCGTCGATCTTGCCCTTCACTTCCGGGATGACCAGCGAGGTCGCCTTGGCGGCGCCCGTCGTGGTCGGAATCATGGAGACGGCAGCCGCGCGCGCGCGGCGCAGGTCCTTGTGCGGCAGATCGAGGATCGACTGATCGTTGGTGTAGCTGTGGATCGTGACCATCGAGCCATGCACGAAGCCGAAGTTGTCACGGATCACCTTGACCATCGGCACGAGACAATTGGTCGTGCAGGACGCGTTGGAGATGATGTGGTGCGCGGCGGGATCGTACTTGTCGCTGTTCACCCCCATCACGATCGTGATGTCCTC
>CANJOX010000385.1 GCA_947475795.1 Gemmatimonadota bacterium | reverse complement strand
TCATGTACGTCGTCGCCTGCAACGCCCCGCTCGGCACCATCGATCCGGCCCCGCTCACATCTCTGCCTATCCACATGGGCTTGGACAGTGACCGGATGACCGCGTTCTGGACCAGCGACGACCAGTATCTGGTCTGCGTCGAAGGGACGGCCGGGACCGCCTGGTATCGCATCGAGGCCGAAGCCTCGGCACCGGCCTCCGATGAGGCGACGCGGATCGCCATCGGGGCGATGATGGCCGACATCCTTCCCCTCGGAGCGGGACGGATCGCCTTTCCGGTGGGCAGCAGCGGCCGCCGCGTGTATCGCGTCTGGCGCGCCTCCAGAGGCGCCGCCAAGGGCTCGGCGAAGGGCGGACGGACTAGAATCCTGGGAGTTCTAGCTGGGCGGTCACGCCGCCTGCCAGCGTAACGCCGGCAGCTTGCAGCCACGCCAGCAAGACGTCCTGCCCATGATCGCCAGCCATGGCGGAGCGCGCCGCGCTCAGGTGCAGCTTGAACTCGCCCGACACGTCGGGCAGAGTGCGCCGCAGCACGGCCACCGTGAGCAGCTCGGTCGCGTCGGCCAGATGGCGGATCGCGAACTCGGTCATCCGGGCGCGCAGCGCGGCCGTATTGAGGACCGGGCCCTCGCCCGGGACCTCGTGATCGGCCCGACGCTCACGGAAGGCCGCCAGACGACTGCGCGTCGCGGACAGCATCGGCAGCTCCTCGGCGGCGTTATCGGCGTGCGCTGCCACCGGAGCGCCCATCAGTCCCAGCCAGGCCATCCAGAGCGTGCCGCGGGCGTAGGCTTCCCACGGCTCATGCTCGAGCCGGGACGCGGCCTGATGGACCGTCTCGCTGACCTGATTGCGGACCTCCCACCAGCGGATGTACGCGTCGGTCTGTCGGGACACCAGCGCCAGGGCCCCCAGCTTGAGCGCCCACTTGACGGCCGATTCCCCATCGTCGGTGGGCGGCCGGAGTGCCGCCGAGCAGCGGAAGGCACGAGCCGCCCCCAGGGACAGGACGGCCTGCGCGAGATCCCGTCCGGCACTGGGCGCCGGTTGCAGGGCAGCGTCGAGTTGCCCGAGTGCGGCCAGCTCGTACGCCGTGCCGAGCAGGGCCAGTCCGTCGGCGATCGGTTCGCCCAGCCCGTCCCCCGGGCGCAGGGCAGCCGCGTCAGCTCGCTCCAGCAGCAGGGCCCGCCGCTCGCTTGGAATGGCGGCGACGGCCCAGTGATCGTCGAGGGTGGTTCTGGCGAGCTCCGCCAGATCCCTCGCCGCAAGATCACGTTCAGCTACGGGGGTGAGGACGTGCATCCAGCCTCCTCCAGGGGAGAGCTCGAACCGTACCCTGACCGACACCCGACGTGGTGTGGGAACAGGCCTCAGACCTCTGATCGAAGCACACGCCGGCGACGACCGGGTGACCGATCGCAACCGTTTTGCTCCGCGCCGACGCTGTACTCGGCGCCCGTTCGGCACCGGTAAACCGCCGAACCACGAAGCAACTGCAGTAAGCAACGCCGTAGCATGCGGTTATCCCGCCTGCACCGCATCGCCATCACTGTCGCATTTATGTAACAGGTCCGTTCCTGTCAAGAGCAAACTCGGGCGAAACCCGCGTAAACCACTGACAGACGGCACTTTCCGGAGATTTCGCGTGGGATTTGAGTCATCGCAGGTGGCGCGGCGCCGTTTGGCCGCTCTGGCGTCGAGCAATGGACGGGTGCAGGAAGCGTTGTCGACGTCGGCGTTTCCGGGGTTCTGGGGCAACACGTCCCACCAGGAATCGCGCCAGGACCGGGAAGTGCCACTGAGCTCCGGCGCCGCGCACAGCGGTGCTCACGGCAGTGCCTTGGTGCGCCACCTGGACGATCTGGCCCAGGACATTGTGGCCATCCCGGGGGCCGGTGGTGCCCTTCTTGCGGCGTATGCGGCGCAGGCCCGCGCGCTCTCGATGGTTGTCGAAGCCGCCAAGCGGGCCGGTAGCGCTCCCCTGCCCGCCTCCGTCCTCATGGCTGCTCAAGACGCCCTCTCGGCCCCCTCGCCCCTGCCGGGGCTGGTGATCGGGTGACCCGCCTGCCGCGGCGGGCGCTGCTCGCCGCGGCGCTCCTCCTCGCGACCGCCACGGCCCGCGACCTCGTCGCCCAATCCGGTGACGCCGTCGTGCTCTGGCGCGCCGGTCGCGCCCTTGCCCTCCGCGGACAGGTCGACTCGGCCCTCCGCACTTTGGAACAGGCCGGCACCGCCGCCCGAACGGCCGGTGACTATGCCACCGAGCAGGCGACCCGACGCGGCCGCGCCGATCTCTGGATGCTGCGCGGCTGCGCCGACAGCGCCACCCGGATCCTGCGCGAGGCCGTCGCCGCCGCCTCGCCCGGCGATCGGTCCAGTGCCGACGCGCTGGTCCGCTTGCTGTCGTCCCGGAAGGCGGTGGCCGACGCCCGTAGCGTCCTGGTGAAGGCGTACAGCGACGTTCCCTCGGTGGGCAGCAACATCACCCGCGAGAGCGTCGCATTCCTGCAGGGCATGGCCACCGTGGAACTGGCCGGCGGCCAGGAGTCGGCGGCCCTCGCCACCCTCAACTCCGCCCTCGCCATCGCCGTCCGTCTGCACGAAGGCGACGTGAAGGATCGCAGCGAACATGCCGTCGGCGAGATCACCGATGAAAACGCCTGGCTGATGTTCGATCTCGCCCAGCTGCGTCGGACCGCCAAGAGCACCGGCATTCATTCGCCGCGCGAGCACGCCCGCATCATGGCCAACCTCGTGAAGGCCTGGCCCACCCTCGACGTGCTCCCCGACGACGGCTTCCCGATCACCCGCTTCGCCGATCGCCTCGTGATGCGCGCCGCCCTCTGCGCCACCGACGGCAGCGAATGCCCGGCCCCGATCGTGGCCAAGGGGTGTCCGTAGTCCCGGCCCTTTGTAAAGACAACGCAGAGACGCAGAGAACGCAGAGGCGCAGAGAAGATCTCATGTCTCTGCGCCTCTACGTTTTCAGCGACTCTGCGTGATCGTTTCCAGTCAGACGGCGTTGCCGGTCAGTTGATGCCCTTCACCTCGACCTTCTTCTCCGCCTTCGGATCCTCGAGCGTCTCGAGCACTTCACGCCACGAGAACTTCTGGCCGCTGCCCAGCACCCAGTAGTTCATCCATGCCATCTCGGCGGTGCTCTTCACCAGCCGGTTGCGGGCGTCCGGAATGCCGTGCGAGGCGCCCGGATACATGAACAGCTCGGTCGGCACGCCGACGCGCTTGAGGCCCATGTGCAGCTCGACGCTCTGCGGGCTCGGCACGCGCGGATCGCCTTCGACCACGTGGATCATCGTGGGCGTCTTCGCGTTGCGGATGTACTTGATCGGGGACTGCTTCCAGTACGCGTCGAAGTCGTCGTATGGGAGCTTGTTGCCGAGATAGTACTGCCGGTTCCGCTGCACGTCGGACTGCGCGTACATCGAGATCCAGTTCGACGTGCCGGCGCCGCTCGAGATGCCCTTGAAGCGATCGGTGTGCGTGAGAATCCAGTTGCTCCAGTGACCGCCGGCGCTCCAGCCCAGCACGCCCATCTTGGTCTCGTCGACCAAGCCCTGCGCGATGAGTGCATCGACTCCGGTCATGATGTCGTTGTAGCCCGGCTCGAAATAGTTGCCCACGATGCCGTTCTTGTGGGCTTCGCCGTAGTTCGTGGAGCCGCGGTAATTGGGCATCAGCACCGCCCACCCCTGCCCCGCGTACACCTGCGCGCCGTAGCCGCCGTTGAACGACAGCTGGTCGGCCGCAGCCGGACCGCCATGAATGGCCACGATGAGCGGATACTTCTTGCCCAGCGTGTAGCCGACCGGCTTGAGCAGCACGCCGCCCACCTTCTTGCCGTCCTTCGAGGTCCAGG
>CANJOX010000384.1 GCA_947475795.1 Gemmatimonadota bacterium | reverse complement strand
CCCGCAGGCGCTGATCCGCCCGCGACAGCTGGCCACGGGCGCTGGCCAGGGCGCCGGCATCGTTCACCACCGCCACGATGCGCCCCGGGGCCACTTTGACCAGCGAGAGATGCACCCCGAGTTGCTCCCCCGGGGCCAGAAGCTCCAGGCTCTCGACGATCACCCCACGGCTGGCATCGAAGCCGCGCACGCGCGCCGCGAGCTCGGGGGCCACGGCACCGAGCGCCACAAACAGGTCGTCCAGCGACCCCGCCAGCGTGAACGGCGTGAGCAGACGGCGGGCCGCCAGATTGGCGACTTCGACCCGCCCCTCTTCATCTACCTCCACGAGGCCGACCGGCGCCAGCACGAACAGGTCGAGCAGCGCCTCCGGCGTCACGTGGTCGCCTCCGCCTGCGGCGCCGATGGCGGCGCGGCCCCGGCGGCCTCCGCGGCGGCATCCCCGGCGGCGGCCAGCACGTCGGCCGGAATGGCCAGCGTGCGGTCGGCAATTTCCCGCTGCACGCGCGCGATGAACGCATCGGCCGACATGATGTCCTGCTTCTTACCCGCCCCGCGCGAGCGCAACGCGACGGTGTTTTCCTCGGCCTCGCGGCGGCCGATCACGCACATGTACGGCACCTTGTTCACTTCGCCGTCGCGCACGCGGTAGTTGAGCGTTTCGTTCCGGGCGTCGAGCGTGGCGCGGATACCGGCGGCCTTCATGCGGGCCACGAGCGCTTCCGCGTGCTCGTTGTAGTCGATCGCGATGGGGATCACCCGCACCTGCTCCGGCGACAGCCACACCGGGAAGACGCCGGCGAAGTGCTCGATCAGGATGGCGATGAACCGCTCGAACGATCCGCTCACCGCGCGGTGGATCACCACCGGCCGGTGCGGCGCATTGTCATCGCCGGTGTACGTGAGGTCGAAGCGCTCGGGGGCGTTGTAGTCGAGCTGAATCGTGCCCAGCTGCCACGCGCGGCCGATGCTGTCCATGACGTCGAAGTCGATCTTCGGGCCGTAGAACGCACCGTCCCCTTCCTTCATCTCGTACGGCCGGCCCGTGCTGTCGAGCGCGGCGCGCAGAGCGGCCTCGGCCCGGTCCCACAGCGCATCGGATCCGATGCGCTGTTCGGGACGCGTGGCGAACTTGAGCTTGGCGGTAAGGCCGAACGTGTCGTAGTAGCTCAGGATGAAGTCCATCAGGAACTTCACTTCGTCGGCGATCTGATCTTCGCGCAGGTACACGTGGCAATCGTCCTGCGCAAACTGCCGCACGCGCGTAAGCCCCGACAGCGCGCCCGAGAGCTCGTTGCGGTGCAGCACGTCGAACGTGACGTACCGCATGGGGAGATCGCGGTACGAATGCTTGCTGGACGCGAAGTACAGATGGTGCGACGGGCAGTTCATGGGCTTGAGCGACATGTCGTGCTCCCCCGTCTCGTTGTCGAGCACGAGGAACATGTTCTCCTTGTACTTGCCCCAGTGCCCCGACTGCTCCCACAGGGCCTTGTTGTACAGCAGCGGCGTCTTGATTTCCTTGAACGCCTCCTGCTGACGCTCGCGCACGAACGCTTCGAGCGTGTTGTACAGCGTGGTGCCCTTGGGCGTCCAGAACACGGCGCCGGGTGCCACGGAGAACAGCTGGAACAGGTCGAGCGCCTTGCCGAGCACGCGATGATCGCGCTTCTTGGCCTCCTCGAGATTGTGCAGGTGCTGCTCGAGGTCGTCCTTCTTGAAGAACGCCGTGGCGTAAATGCGCTGCAGCATCTGCCGCTTCACGTCGCCGCGCCAGTACGCGCCGGCGGTGGTGAGCAGCTTGAAATGCTTGAGGTACGACGTGTCCGGCACGTGCGGGCCGCGGCACAAGTCGATGAACGGGCCGTCGGTGTACGTGCTGATGACTTCGTCGCTGCCCTCGAAATCGTCGAGGCGCTCGAGCTTGAGCGGATCGTCGGCGAAGCGCACCCGCGCCTCGCTGAGCGACACCTCTTCGCGCAGGAACGGATACTTCTCCGCCACCACCTTCTTCATCTCGGTTTCAAACGCGGCGAGATCTTCGGGGGTGAACGGCTTCTCGACCTCGAAGTCGTAGTAGAAACCGTCCTCGATGGCGGGTCCGAAGCCGATCTTCGCATCAGGGCGCAGGCGGCGCACCGCCGTGGCCAGGATGTGCGCGCCGGAGTGCCGCAGGACCGCCAGCGCCCGGGGATCCTTTTCGGTAATCACGACGAAGGAACCCGAGGCCCGCAGAGGGGTCATGAGATCCACCACCTCACCGTCCACCGCCACCGCAAGCGACGCCTGCAGCAGGCGCGCGCCGATCGAACCGACCACATCGCGCGCCAGCGTACCGGGCGGCACCTCGCGGGTGGAGCCGTCGGGGAGAGTCAGGACGATGTGCGCTGGAGCAGCAGCGTCAGCAACAGTGTGCGAACCGTCGGTCATCAGGTGCAAGCGGAAGGGGGAGGCATCCTCGCTGAGCGAGGACGCGCAAGTTATCCTAGCTCAAGGAGTAACGCCACGAGGCGCGATCCCCGCCGTGATGACGGGATCCGGCGTTGGCGCTGGACACGGAGGGCTTATGGCACGATCCACGATCACCGCACGTCCGACCCGCGTATCTCCCCTGCTGCTGGTCGCCCTCGGCGCAGCCACGGGCGTCGCGCTGGCCCTCCTGCTCCGTCGGCCCCGACGGTCGCCGCCGGTCGCCCGCCAGGGGCGCGGCGCCAGCCGGGAGCAGCGGCTCGATCGCGCGCAGGACCGCCGCACCCGCTCGGTCCAGACCGAGGCGATGCCGACGTGGCATAACCCCGACGGCGGGATGGCCCCCACACACACGCCGCCTCGGGTGCCGGCGCACGACGAGCTCGAGCAGCGCGTGCTCGAGGTGTTCTGCCACGACCCCATCCTGCAGGCACGCGCCATCGATATCGGGGCGGTGGGGGACGGGGCCATCGAACTCGCCGGCTGGGTCGCGTCCACGGCGGAGATCGCTCATGCGCTGACCCTGACCCGCGGGGTGCCCGGCGTCACGCGCGTCCTCGACCGGCTCGCCGTGAGCGGCGCCCCCCCACGGCACGACCACCGCGCGGCACAGTACGAGCCACCACGGCACTGAGGCGGGCCCGGCCCCGTCCCCGGTGGGTCGCGCGCCCGTGTTATCTTGCGCCATGACTGCGCCTGAGACGAATCCGCTTCCCACGACCTACGACGCCGGCTCCACCGAGTCCACCTGGTACCCCCGGTGGACCGAGCACGGCGTGTTCACGGCTGATGCCGAGCGCGCCGCCACGCGCGAGCCGTTCGTGATCGTGATCCCGCCGCCCAATGTCACGGCGGTGCTGCACATGGGGCACGGCCTCAACAACACCGTGCAGGACGTCCTCATCCGCTGGCGCCGCATGGCGGGCGACGAGGCGCTGTGGCTCCCCGGCACCGACCACGCGGGCATTGCGACCCAGAACGTGGTCGAGAAGCAACTGGCCGCGCAGGGCAAAACCCGCTTCGACCTCGGCCGTGGCCCGTTCGTGGAGAAAGTGGCCGAGTTCGTGGACCACACGGGCGGCGAGATCCTGAATCAGCTCAAGGCGATCGGATCGAGCGCCGACTGGTCGCGCACGGCGTACACGTTCTCCCCTGCCCTGTCCAAGTCGGTGCGCGAAGCGTTTGTGCGCCTGCACGAAGACGGCCTCGTGTACAAGGGCCACCGCGTGATCCATTGGTGCCCGCGGTGCGGCACCTCGCTGTCGGATGAAGAGGCGGAGTTCACGGACACGACGGGCAAGCTCTATCACCTCAAGTACCCGCTCGCCGACGATCCGACGCAGTCGATCACCGTGGCCACCACGCGCCCGGAAACGATGCTCGGCGACGTGGCCGTGGCCGTGAACCCCGAGGATG
>CANJOX010000383.1 GCA_947475795.1 Gemmatimonadota bacterium | reverse complement strand
CGCCTCGGCATTGGCGGTGTCGAGGGCCAGCGACCGCCGCACGGCCCGCGCCGCGGCGTCCAGATCGCCCGCCTTGAGGTGCGCGAGGGCCAGCTGGAAATGCCCGGTGGCGAGCCCCGGGTCTCGGGCCAGCGCCTGTTCGAGATACGGGCGGGCCTGCGCGGCTTGATCGTTCCGCAGGTAGTGCGTGCCGAGGTTGAGCCGTGGGAGCGCGGCGGTTGGATCGCGCGCGATCGCGCGTTCGTATGCCGCGACCGCACCGGCGGGGTCACCGGCCTGCTCGAGGGCATTGCCCAGATTGACCTCGGTCATGATCTGGCGCGGGTCCTGCTGCAGGGACTCCCGGTAGGCGGACACGGCGCCGGCCATGTCGCCCTGCGCCGCCCGGGCGAGTCCGAGGTTGAGCAGGAGCAACGGATCGCGCGGCGCGACGTCGAGGGCGGCCTGATAGGCGGCGATGGCACGCGGTGCGTCGCCGGCGGTGCGGGCGGCGTCGCCGAGGCCGCCGAGCGTCACGGCCCAGCGGCGACGGAGCGCCGACCGATCATCACCGGCCGCGGGGCGCGCGCGGTCGCGCAGGAGGCGGCGCACCGCCGGCTCGTTGCCGCGGGCGAGCTGCAGCGCGGCCAGCGCGAGCGCCTGCACGTCGAGGTCGGGCGCGTCAGCCAGCGCCTGCAGGCGCGCGGTGGCGGCATCGGGTGCCGCGGCGGCGGGCGCGGCGGTGCCGTCACGGCCGGTGCCGGTAAAGCGCTCCAGCCATTCGCTGAGCCCGGCCACCTGCGCCATGGCGTTTCGCGAGTCCGGGTGCAGGAGCAGCGGGGTGGCGGCGTCGAGCGCGGTGACTGAGCGCGCCGCGAGGACCCCGGCCACCGCGGTCTCGTGCGGCTTCAGTGTGCCCCACCAGCGCGTGACCTGCGCCTCGAGCGAGGCGGTGCTCAGGGTGGCATGACACCCCTGACAGGCACCGACCAGCCCGAGTGATGCATCGAGGGCCGGTCGTGGGATGGCGATGGAGTGGTCGGAGCGACGGTACTGGATAGCCCGCCCGAGTTCGTGCTGCTGCTCGTAGGGCATGTGGCACGACACGCACTGGCTGCCCGCGGAGGCGGCCGGATGCTTCGTGTGGGCCGGCACGTCGGCGGCCTTGCTGGCGTGGCAGCTGGTGCACTGGCGGTCGTCGAAGCGGCCGGGAATCGGTGCGCCGTCGACGGTCCGGTAGCCTTGCGTGTGCGGATCGTGGCAGGAGGCGCAGGTCATCCCACCGTTGCGGTAGCAGTCGCTGGCGTAGTGCCCCTCCTGATACGCGAACGTGCGCGTGCGTCCGTCGGGGGTGAAGGGCCGGTCGCCCAGCTGCGAGAGATAGCGGCTGTAGTAGTCCTCGAGCGGTGCCCCGGGGGCATATCCGGGGGCGAGGCGGGTTTTGAGGGCGTGACAGCCCATACAGGTGGCCAGCGAGCGCTCCTTGTCGAGCGCGCCGAGCGCCAGCAGTCCGATGTCGGCCCCGACGGGGCCGGCGCGCATGAGGCGCACATGCTTCGCCGCCGGCCCGTGGCACGATTCGCAGTCGACGGCGAGCGACCGAATATCGGTGCGCCAGCGTTTCGCCACGCTGTCGAAGCCGACGGTGATGCCGCTCCCGTGGCACGACTGACAGTTGCTGAACCGGGGCTCGTCGCCGAGGATGCGCGACGGGGGCCAGTCGCCGCAGTCGGCCAACCGCATGGCGGGGGTGATCGGCCGCCACCCCTGTTCGGCGCGGGTGCCCGTGTGGCAGAACCAGACGCGGGTGCCGCGGCTCCAGTCGAAGGGCAGGAAGCGCTGGGTGCCGTCGGGCCACACGGTGACGAAGCCCTGCGTCCCGCCGCCGTTCATGTGGCCGCCGCCGATCACGCCGTCCACGGTGTAGGTGGTGTCGGCTTCGCCGTCGCGTTGCACGAGAAAGCTGAAGCGTCCCTGCGTTTGCCGCGGAATCACCACGGCGTCGCGGAAGCGGATCGGGGTGCCGTCGAAGGGCGCAATGACGCGCACCTCGTTCCCCGGGCGGCCGGGGACACCGCCCGCGGTGCCGTGCGTGGAGCGTTGCCACGTGGCGTACTCGGCCGCATGGCAGGATTGGCAACTCCCAGCGCCGGCGAACTCGGCGGCGGACGGGGGTGGCGCCGGTGCCTGGAGGGCGACCGTGGTGAGCGCCGTCGTGCCACCCTCACCGGTGCCGGCGGCGTCCTGCGCGCAGCCGGTGAGCCCCGCCAGGACGGCGGCGGCGACCAGCGCGGCGCGGAGGGGATGACGGGTCTTCATCGACTGCCGTCGCGCGACCAGGCGGGCCCGGTGCAGCGGCAGAGGGTCCGGATGTGGGCGGTGAGGGCGCGGATCTGCACCGGCGAGAGGGTGCCCCCGAAGGCCGGCATGCGGGGGCTGCGGTTCATGATCGCACCGCCACCGTCGATGGTGTCGTAGAGCGCGTCGTCGGGGCGCCGGCTCATGGCGGCGGCGTCGGCGTGCCGGGCCGGTGGCACGGGGAGTGCCTTGGCGTTCGGGCCATTGCCCTGCCCGGTGGCGCCGTGGCAGCCGGCGCACCAGGTGCGGTACAGCGCGGCGCCGTTCGTGTCGGGTGGGGTGGTGGGCGCGGTTGTGGCTGGCGCCGGCGACGCGGGGAGCTCCGCCGTGACGTCACCCCCGAGGAAGCGCGTGATGAGCCGTCGGTCGGATTCGGGCATCCGGGTGCGCGGCATGGCGGCCCCGGGGCGCATCCGCTGGGGGTCGCGCACCATCGCGGCGATGTAGGCCGCATCGCGGCGGGTGCGCACGTCGTGCAACGTGGGGGCGAGCACCCCGCCCTCGTCACCCAACCGGTGGCACCCCAGGCAGCTGTACTTCTCGCGCAGCAACGTCTGGGCCTTGGCGGTGGCAAACGGGGAGAGCGGTTGCGCGTGGGCGACGGTGCCGGCGAGGGTGCCGGCGAGGGCGCTCGCGGCGGCGAGCGCGAGGAGCGCGCGACGCCGGGCTGGTGGCCGGCCGGCCGGTGGCCACAGGCCTCCGCGCGCGATCACGGCTGCGCGGGAGCGCTGCGGGCGCCGGTCCAGATGACTACCGACCCGCAGCCGTTGCGGGTTTGGAACTGCAGCGGGACGCTGGCCGTGCGGGCGTAGACTTCGACGGCGCGTACGTCGCGGGCGTTCACGATGGCATCGAGATCGCCGTCTTCGTTGGGAATCAGCAGCCCGTTGAGGAAGACGGCCGGCGGGCAGTCGCCGGTCATGCCGGTGCCGCGCAGCAGGACGCGATCGCGCCCGAACTGTCCGGGCATGGTGACGACGCCCGGGGTGCTGCGGAACACGTCGGCGACGTTGTTGGGCGCGCGGGCGGTGATCTGCTTTTCGTCGAGGAAATGACCGAAGCCCAGTTTGCGGCGGCGCTCGAAGTCGGCCAGCGGGACGGCCATCCGATCGGCGCGCACCCGCATGGTGTCGACCGCAGCGGGCAGCGCCGACAGGGTGAGCTCCGCGTCGGCCTCTCGGCTGCCATCGAGATCGACCACGCTGCGCAGGGGCTGGTACCCCAGCGCACGGGTTTCGAGCGTGTAGCTCCCCTCGGGTAAGGCCGCGAGGGCCACCTGTCCCGCGCTGCCGGTGGTGCCTTCGCGCGCGGTGCCCAGCACGACGACGCGGGCCCCGACGACCGGCTTTCCGGCGGCGTTGCGCACGAGGCCGCGCAGGCGCGCCGGGCCGCTGAGGCTCTGTCCACGCGCGGTCGTGTCGGTGCGCGCGCGGGTGGCGCTGCCGACCAGCAGGTTTCGGCGCATGAGCCCGTCGGGCGGGACCGTGAGTTCGACGAACCCGCTGCTGTCGGTAGCGGTGAAGGCCCGGACGCTGATGGTGCGGCCGGGG
>CANJOX010000382.1 GCA_947475795.1 Gemmatimonadota bacterium | reverse complement strand
TCGCGTGCGATCGACCGCGGCATGCACCGCCCCCGCGGCCGGCTCCACGCGCACCGTGATCGCGAGGGGCACTTCATCCCGGATGACGGGCAGCTGGTCACGCAGCAACGAGTTGAGCTCGACCACTTCCGACCGCAGCATCTGACGGCGGCCGAAGGCCAACAGCCGCCGCGTAAGCTCCTCGGCCCGGTCAGTGGCGCGCTCGATCGCCTCCAGATCCTCGCGGTACGGCGACGTGGGACCGATGCCGTCGCGGAGAAACCCCGTGGAACCGCGCAACACGGTCAAGAGGTTGTTGAAGTCATGCCCGATGCCGCCTGCCAGCTGCCCCACCGCCTCGAGCTTCTGCGCCTGCCGTAAGCGCTCCTCGGAACTGCGCGCGTCGGTGACATCGGTGAACACCGCGACCGAGGCGTGCGGCCGCTGCTCCCCGGCGCGGATCAACGGATCGGCGGTCACGTTGAGCCACCCAAACGTGCCGTCACCACGCTGCACGCCCATGAGCGCACGCGGCTGGCTGCGCCCGGTGCGCAGGGCGATCAGCGCGGGGTGCGATTCCGGTGGCCACGGGGACCCGTCTTCGTGGACCGCCTGCCATTCACGGTCGATGGGCTTGAGCCCCAGCAACTGGGCGCCCGACAACCCCAGAATGCGTTCGGCACTGGGATTGAACGACCGGATGGCCCCGGTGTCGTCATGCAACACGACACCTTCCTGCATCCCGGCGATGACGGCGCGGAACCGGGCTTCTGATTCCCGCAGCTGCCGCTCCGCGCGCACCCGGTCGGTCGTATCCTGGATGATGATGTGCAGCACGCGGCGCTGGGCGATCGCGACGACGCCGATGAATGATTCCACCTGGCGGAGTTCCCCATTGGCGATGCGGTGCTCGCGCGGCGCACGGAGTCCGGTCCCCGTCGCGATCGCCGACGTGGTGTCACGCCAGTGATCGGGGGCGATGGCCTCGAGGTCGGTGATGTACATCGCCCGCATGGTCTCGCGAGGCCAGCCGTAAAACGCGACGGCGGCGGGATTCACATCCACGATCTGCGCCGTGTCGATGTCGGCGAGCAGCTGGATGGCCCCGTTGTTTTCAAAGAGCTGCCGGTGGCGGGCCTCGCTCTCCTCCAGCGCCATGCGCTCGAGCTGTCGCGGCGTGATGTCGCGGGAGGAGATGGCAACGGCATCGCCGTGCACGGGCACGAGCTGGCGCTGCAGCCAGCGCAACGGCTGCCCCGGCAGCGGGGCCAGTTGCGTCGTCTCCAGCGGTGCGCCCGTGATCAGGACGGCGCAGCACTGCTCCCAGAGATTCCAGCTCCGGCTGCTGGCGAAGACGTCGAGCAGCGACTGCCCCAGCAGCGATTCGCGGCTGCGCTCGACCATGCGGGCCGCCCGCTCATTGACTTCGAGAATGTCGAACCGGTCGATCGTCCCGTCGACCGTCCGGCGCGCACGCACGATCACGAACGCATCGAGCCCGGCCTCCATCACGTCGCGCAAGCGCGACGCCGACTCACGCAGTGCCGCCGAGGCCTCTTCCTCGCCGGTCACGTTGCGGGCATGCCCCAGCAGATGCGTGGCAACGCCATCGTGACCGCGAATTACCGTCAAGCGCGTTTCCAGCACGAGGCGCCCCGCCCCGGCCGTGACTTCTTCGCGGTAGGCCATCGGCTCGCGTGCGGCCAGCGCCTGCGCGCACCGCGACAGCATCTGCGCGGCCTCCTCGGCCGGAAACACCTCCTGCGGCATTCTCCCGATGATCTGCTCCGCTCGCAGCCCCGTGGCCGCGAGATACGCGCTGTTCGCCGCCTCACAGCGGAACTGCCCGCCCCCCTCGATGCGCAGCAGGAATGCCATGTCGTGCATATCCTGCGTGAGCAACCGCCACTGCCCTTCACGCGCCGCCGCCGCGCGCAGCCGGTGCGTCTGTTCCGTGATGTCCCGCAGCTGTACTACTCGAATCGGCTGCGCCTCGACGGTGCCCGCGTCACGCAACTGCGCCTCCCACACGCGCTCGGCATCAGCAGTGCCGACAGCAAACTCGATGCGATGCGGCGTGCCGTCGGCGACATGCCTCGCGATCCACTCCGCCAGCACGCCACCGGCCAGCGCGCGCGTGCACTCGGCGAGCAGTTGCCCGCGCAGTGCGTCGGCGGGGCACGCCAGCAAGGTGCCCGCCGCGCGGTTCGCCTCCAGAATCCGTCCCGCAGGATCGGTCACAATGAGCGCGTCGTCGAGCGCCGCGACGGCAGCCCGGAACAGCGCGGTGGTGGCGGAGGGAACGGAGGACACGGATCGGACGCGAAAATGATGGCCCCACATGGACGGCGTCGCCCGTGGTGACCTGCTGCAATGTGCACGCCGACCCCCGTGCCCGTCAGGGGCTAGCAGGTCCCGGCGCGTGACGGCGCGTGACCATCGCATGGGGGACGGCGTCTTGTCGCTGATGCCGCTGTCAAGTCCCCTCTCTCCCGAACGGATCGTCGCATGGGCGTAATCGCGACGCTCCTCGCACACGAGCCCCGGCTCGCGCGGCTGCGGTCCGCCGCGCGCGACCGGTACCGCTTCGTCACGTGCGAGGACTGGACCTCCCTCACCCGCGCCTGCGAGCGCGGGCCGGTCAACGTGGTGGTCTTCGACTTGTACGTCGACGGCCGCGCCGACTTCGAACGCGTGCGGCAGCTCCGCATCCGGGTGCCGCGCGCGGCACTGGTGGCGTACGTGGACCTCACCCGTGAGCGCGCCAAGGACATGTTCGACGCCGGCCGGTGCGGCATCGACGTGCTCGTGGTGGCGGACGAAACGGACACCCCCCAGCTGCTGGCGGCCCTGCTGGATCAAGCGGAAGCCCGCAGCGTCTCGAGCCTGCTCAAGCCTCATCTGGCGGGGCTGCGCAGCGTGGTCCGCGACTCGGTGATGCTGTCCGTGACGCGCGCCCACGAGCGGCTGACCCCCGACAGCCTCGCCCGCTTGATCGCGGTCTCGCGGCGCTTGCTGTCGAAACGGCTCGAAGGCGCGGAACTGCCCCCGCCGCACCAGCTGATCACGTGGGGCCGCCTGATCGTGGCGGCCAGCATGCTCGAGGACGGATCGCGTAGCGCCGACGGCGTGGCCAGTGCCCTCGACTTCCCCTCCGGCAGCGCGTTCCGCAACACGTGCCAGCGGTACCTGGGGTGCACGCCGCACCAGATCCGTCTGCGCGGCGGCGCCGGCTGGGTGATTCAGGAGCTCCTCGTGAACCGCGAGAAGCGCCGCGAGATCTCCGACGCCGACGACGACCTGCAGGACAGCGCCGCCGCCTAGCGGTGCCCCTGACACGACGTGCTGAGGAAGGGCCCCGGCGATCCGGGGCCCTTTTTCGTATACATTCCGGCCATGCGGCAATTCGCGCTCACCGGAAACATCGCCAGCGGCAAGAGCACCGTGGCCGCGCTGCTCGCGGCGCACGGCGCCACGATCATCGACGCCGACCTGCTGGCGCGGGATGCGGTGGCCCCGGGGACGGCCGAGCTGGAGCGCCTTGTGGAACACTTCGGGACCGGCGTGCTGCAGGACGATGGCACCCTCGACCGCGCCGCGCTGCGGCGGCGCGTGTTCACCGACCCGGTGGCTCGGGACGCCCTGAACGCCATTGTCCACCCTGCCGTGGCCCGGCTGCGGGCGCAGCGCGTGGCGGAGGCCGCCGCACGCGGGGACGCGGTGGTCATCTCGGACATCCCGTTGCTCTTCGAGGTCGGTCTCGAGCACGCCTTCGACGGCGTGATCCTGGTGGACGCGCCGGCGCCGGTGCGCCTGGAGCGCCTGATCCGCGACCGCGGGCTGTCACGCGAGGAGGCGCAGGCCATGATGGACGCGCAGTGGCCCGCGGAGCGCAAACGCGCCGGCGCCACGTGGATTATCGA
>CANJOX010000381.1 GCA_947475795.1 Gemmatimonadota bacterium | reverse complement strand
CCGGGGTGGCCATCAGCAACGCATCATACAAGGCCTCTTCCGTCGCTTCCGTTACCGCCTGAAACAACGCCGACATCGCTTCGTTCCCGAGCTCGTCGTTGGTGGACATCGGGGCATCCGGCGAGCGACGCACGCGGGACGACGTGGAGAAGGCAATCACGTAGTCACCCGATCCGTTCGAGGCGCTCGAGCCGGTGCGTGCCAGCCCCATGACGGCCCGCGCGCCGATCCGCTCGAGGTTGCGCGAGAGGATCGGCGCGTCGGTGGCAATCACGATCATGCACGATCCGTCCCCCCGCTCGGCGCCGACGTCTCCCGGGCTGCCGGCCGCTCGTTCGACATCACGCTGAAAGGCATAGCGGCCCAGCAGCTGACCGACCGGCACCCCCGCCATCTGCAACACGCCGCCGTAGTTGCCCTGCACCAGCACGCCCACGGTGTAGCCGCCCAGCGAGGCGGGCAGCTTGCGCGACGACGTACCGATGCCGCCCTTCCAGCCGAACATCACGGTGCCGTGCCCCGCCCCGACGCTGCCTTCGGCCACGCGACCGGTGTCGGCGTTCGCCAAGGCCCGGTTCACGGCGGCGGCGATTCCCGGGCGCGACCGCGTGGCGTTCAGCTGCCCATCGTTGGTTTCACCGACCACCGGATTGATCGACCGCACGTTCGCGTTTTCGGGCTTCGCCAGCATGTACTGCGCGAGCGCCTCCCCCGCCTGCCAGATGCACAGGGTACAGGTGAGCAGGATCGGCGTTTCGAGCTCGCCCAACTCCCGCAGCTGGGTCACCCCCAGCAGCTTGCCGAAGCCGTTGCCCACATGCAGCGCGGCCGGCACGCGCTCACGGTACAGGTCGCCGCCATGCGGCACGATGGCCGTGACGCCGGTGCGGATGGAGTCGCCCATGGTGACCGTTTCGTGGCCCACGCGTACGCCGGCGACATCGGTGATCGCGTTGTTGGGTCCCGGGGTGAACACGCCGGGAGCCAGCCCCATCGCGCGCGCGCGCTGTTGGGCGCCGACCGACGCCGACGCGGCGCTCATCGCCAAACCGACGGCAACGAGGCGGGTGCATACACCAGAGAATTGAATCATCGGAGTCATGAAGGCGGACTGACGGGGAGGACGGTGATCCCTGCATATTGCGCGCATGTCGCTTCGCCCGCTCTACGGACATGCCGCCCTGCGGCATCGGCTCACGGCGGCGGCCGCCGATGACCGGCTGCCGGCCAGCCTCATGCTGCAGGGTCGACGCGGTGTCGGCAAGCAGCGCCTCGGACTTTGGCTGGGCCAGTACCTGCTCTGCGAGCGCGCCCTGCCGGAGCGCCTCGAGGCACCGTGTGGGGGGTGCCAGCACTGCCGCTACACCGAGCGCGGCATGCACCCCGACCTGCACTGGTTCTTCCCGCGCCCCCGCCTGAAGGACGGCGACGGGTCCCCGGACGACGTGCAAGCCGATTATAGCGAGGCGATCGCCGAGCGCATGGAAGCCGAAGGACTCTGGGCACCGTCGCTGGGCACCGAAGGGCTGTACGTCGCCACCGTTCGCGCGTTGGTGCATCAGGCGTCGCTGCGGCCGGCAATGGCGAAGCGAGCCGTGTTCGTGGTCGGCGACGCCGAACGCATGGTCTCGCAGGAAGGCGCGGATCAGGCGGCCAATGCGTTCCTCAAGTTGCTCGAGGAGCCGCCGCCGGGCACCACGATCATTCTGACCACCAGCGAACCGGGCAACCTGTTGCCCACGATCAAGTCGCGCGTGGTCGCGATTCGGGTCCCCGCCCTAAGTCACGCGGATATCGAGGCGTTTCTCGGGGACGCCGTGGTGGAGCGCAAGCTGGCTCGCGTGCCGCGCGACGAAGCGTTGGCGCGGATGAATGGCGCGCCCGGCGAGCTGTTCGCGGGCGAATCGATGGCCGCGGCGTTCGCGGCCGCTCGTCGCCTGCTCGATGCCGCCTTACAGCCGTCCACACCGGACGGTGTCGCCGACCGCACGAAGGCGGCGGCGCGTCAGGGGGTGGCGGGGGCGCGCGGCGCGTTCACCGATACCCTCGAGGCGCTCACGCATCTGTTGCACGCACGTGCCAAGCAGATGGTCGACATCGGACATGATGCCGACGCCCGACGCTCCGCATCGGCGGTGGTACTCGTTGAGTTCGCGAAGGCCAAAGCGCAGGGCAACGTGAGCCCGCAGCTGCTTGGCGCCTCGCTGCTCTCCTCCCTTCATCGGACCCTTCGCCCGTGACTCCAAGCAAGCCGGAACTGCCCGGGCGCGAGTTTTCGCACCTCGATGCGGCAGGAAATTTCACGATGGTGGACGTGGCCGAGAAGCCGATTTCGGTCCGGTCGGCGCTGGCCAGCGGCGCGATCTCGATGGAGCCGAGCACACTGAAAGCCATACAGGACAACACGTTAAAGAAAGGCGATGTGATTCCGGTGGCGCGACTGGCCGGCATTCAGGCCGCCAAGCGGACCGCCGACCTGATCCCGCTGTGCCATCCGCTCCCTTTGTCGGGGATCGATGTCCAGGTTACCATTGATGAATCCCTGCCGGGCCTTCGGGTCGAGGGATTCGTCAGAACCACCGCCCAGACCGGGGTGGAGATGGAAGCGTTGACTGCAGTCTCCGTGGCGTTGTTAACGATTTACGACATGGCGAAGGCAATCGACCGGACGATGGTGATCTCCGAGATCGTGCTGCGCGAAAAGCGCGGCGGCACGAAGGGGGACTTCACCCGGGGTCCGTGAGTATCCTGCTGATCGAGAGGTGTCATGACCGATTCGACCATCAAAGTACCGAGCCGAGGCGCCGTGGCTCGCCAACGACGGATGCATCGTCGTTATGCACAGCGTCGATTGACGAAGGTGTTCGTGGCGGCCGCGGTGGTGTTCACGCTTGCCGTGCTGGTCACCCCCGAGCCCCCCGCGAGGGTCGTGGCCCCGGCCACATCGGGGACCATCCGGATGGCGCCCGCCGCCGCGGCATCGAATGCGGCCAGCCTGCCCATCCAACCGCTCTGGCGGCCGGCGGGTGACGTACTCACGCGCTCGAAGGGCGTGGCCGCACTGCCCCTTCCGTTCGGGCTCTATTTTAAAGAGGGCGAACGCGGCGAGTCGCTCAGTCGCTGGCATCGCATCTATACACTGAGCGCGAAGTACCGTGTCAAGCCGGACCTCGCCCGCCGCATCTATGATGCAGCCACCACCGCCGGCATCGAGCCGGAACTGGCCTTCCGTCTGGTTCGTGTGGAAAGTGTCTTCGACCCGCGGGCCGTCAGTCCGGCCGGCGCCTTGGGGCTCACGCAGCTGATGCTGGGCACGGCTCGCGAGTACGAACCCAACGTAAATCGGGAGCAGTTGCTTGACCCCGACGTGAACCTCCGGATCGGCTTCAAGTACCTGCGCGGCCTGATTCGCGACTACAAAGGTGATCTCAAGTTGGCGCTGCTGGTCTACAACCGCGGACCGATCGCGGTGCAGAAGTCGCTCAGCATGGGGCGCAACCCGGCCAACGGGTACGAGAGCCTCATTACGAAGGGATACCGTGGGCGAGGCGTGCTGGAATAAGGCGGAGGTGTGGGTTGTTCGGGTCGTGCACCTTGGTCCGCGAGGGCGGGACCCTCGGTCTGACTATCGCCGCGGCGGCGTCTTCTTCTTGGAGGACGCCGTCTTCTTCTTCGTGGTCGACTTCTTGGCCGTCGACTTCTTCGCCGTCGGCTTCTTGGCCGTCGACTTCTTGGCCGTCGACTTCTTGGCCGTCGACTTCTTGGCCGTCGCCTTCTTCGCCGTCGACTTCGTGGCCGTCGACTTCGTGGCCGCGCTGCTGCCGCTGCGCACCCGCAACGTCTGGCCGGCCATCACGCGCGAACCCTTGATGCCGTTCAGTGACTTGAGGCGGGTCACCGTGGTG
>CANJOX010000380.1 GCA_947475795.1 Gemmatimonadota bacterium | reverse complement strand
TGGCGCAGCTGGGCCCCCGCCGCTGCCCCCGACTGGCGCGACGACGTCCACACCATGGACCCCGCGGCGTTGCGCGCCGCGCCGGTGGGCGAGGGACTCTTCGCGCCGCCGTCCCCGCCCGATGGCGGTGGCACCACGGGTGCCGCCGAGTCGCTCTCGCCGGCCGCGTTGATCGAGGTGGCCGCGCAGGCGGCACACGCCGCACAGTCGCCGGCCACCGAGGCGCCGATCGCCGTCCCGCCGCTCCTGCAGTTGCGGCGCATGTACCTCCTGTTCGAACACGAGGACGGCGTCGTGCTCATCGACCAGCACTCGGCCCATGAGCGCGTGTTGTACGAAGACTTCCTCGGGGTGCTCGAGCGCGGCGATGCGCCCTCGCAGCGGCTGCTCTTTCCCATGACGCTGCATCTGGGACCCGACGAGGCCGAGGCCTTCGAGGCCCATCGCGCCGCCTTCGAGACGCTCGGCTTCGAGATGGATGGCTTCGGCGGGCACTCGCTGCTCGTGCACGCGGTCCCCATGCCGCATCCCCGCTTCGACGCGGAGCGCTGCCTGCGCGAGACCCTCGCCGCACTCACCGGCGACCGCGCCGCCGGCGACGCCAAGCGGCACGAGCGGCTCGCGGCCACGTTCGCCTGCAAGGCCGCCATCAAGGCCGGCGACGCCATGTCCCCCGGCGAAATGCGCGCCCTGTTCATCGCGCTGGCCAACACACGGCTCCCCGCCCACGACGTCCACGGCCGGTCCACGATCGTGCGTCTCTCGTGGGACGAACTCGACCGTCGTTTCGGCCGCAAGTGAACGGGGCGGTGCGGCGCATCATCGTCGGCCCCACGGCGGCGGGAAAATCCGCGCTGGCCCTCTGGCTGGCGCAGCAGCGCTCACTCGCCATCGTGAGCGCCGACTCGCGCCAGCTCTATCAGGGATTCGACATTGGCACCGCCAAGCCAACGCCCGCCGAGCGACAGGCGGTGCCGCATTACGGCATCGATGTCGTGTCGCCGCAGGACCGCTATTCCGCACATGCCTGGGCCGCCGACGCCGACCGCTGGTGCGAGGCGGCGCAGGAGGCCGGCACGCCGCCGGTCATCGTCGGCGGCACGGGGCTGTACGTGAAGGCGCTCGTGGAGCCGTTCGGCGCGATCCCCACGCTCGATCCGTCGCGCCGCGCGGCACTGGCGGCGTGGCTCGAATCGCGCGCCACCGCGGAGCTGGTGCGCTGGTGCGCCCGCCTCGATCCGCCGCGCGCCCATCTGGGGCGCACGCAACTGCTGCGGGCCATCGAAACCGCCCTGCTCGCCGGGGAGCCCCTCAGCGCGGCCCTTCGGCCGGCATCCGACTCGGCTGCGCACCGGCCCGTGCGATATCTTGTCGTGGATCCGGGGCCGGTACTGGCCTCCCGCATTGCTCTCCGTGTGCATCACATGATCGCCGCCGGTTTCGAACAGGAAGTACAACAGCTCATGAAAAGCGTTCCCTCCGATGCGCCCGCCTGGTCGGCCAGCGGCTATCGCGTCATGCGCGAAAGCGTCGAGGGCACGCGGCCGCGCGCGGGGGCGATCGAACGCGTGATCATCGAGTCGCGGCAGTACGCCAAACGCCAGCGCACGTGGTTCCGGCACCAGCTGCCGCCGGAGCTGGTGACGCACCTCGACCCGGACGCGCCCGACGCGCCGGCGCGCCTGCTCGACTGGTGGGATCGCGGCGACGCGGTCACCGGGCACGAGTCATCCATGAGGCACGCATGAAGATCGGCATCACCTGCTATCCCACCTACGGCGGCTCCGGTGCCGTCGCGACGGAGCTCGGCATCGCCCTCGCGGCCCGTGGTCACGAGGTGCACTTCATCACGTATCAGCAGCCCTTTCGACTGCCGAGCTTCTTGCCGCGTGTCTGGTTCCATGAGGTGGACGTCGGCCGCTATCCGTTGTTCGAGTTTCCGCCGTATGATCTCGCGCTCGCCGTGCGCATGCACGAAGTCGTGCGCGATCACCAGCTCGACGTACTGCACTGTCACTACGCCATTCCGCATGCCACCAGCGCGTGGATCGCGCGCGAGATGCTGCGCGAAGGCGAGGGTGACGTGCGGCTGGTGACCACGCTGCACGGCACCGACATCACCATCGTCGGACAGGATCGGTCGTTTTACACCATCACGCGCTTCTCCATCGAGAAGTCGGATGCGGTCACGGCGGTCTCCGACTACCTGCGCGACGAGACGTATCAGGCCTTCGGCTGTGTCGGGTGTGACGTCGACGTCATTCCGAATTTCATCAATCCGGAGCTCTACGATCGCCGCCGGCATGTCTTCCCGATCCCCACGGACGTGATCAAGGGGCGGAAGGTGCTCATGCACATCTCGAACTTCCGCCCCGTCAAGCGCGTCCGCGACATCGTGGGCGTCTTCGCGCAGGTCAACGCGCAGGTGCCATCGGTGCTCGTCATGATCGGTGACGGGCCGGATCGCGTGGACGCCGAAGCGGAAGCGCGCGAACTCGGCGTCGCCGAGCACGTGCTGTTCCTCGGCAAGATCGACGCGATCGCGCCGCTGCTCGCCGGAGCGGATCTGTTTCTGCTCACCTCCGACAAGGAATCGTTCGGGCTCAGCGCGCTTGAGGCCCTCGCCTCCGGCGTGCCCGTCATCGGCGCGCGCGCCGGCGGCCTCCCCGAGGTGGTGACCGATGGCGAAACCGGGTTCCTGCATCCGGTCGGCGATATCGACGGCATGGCCACGTCGGCGATCGCACTCCTGCAGGATCCGGCACGCTGGGCGTCGATGAGCGCCGCCGCCGCCGCTGATGCACGCCGTCGGTTCTCCGAAGACGCCGTCGTGGCGCAGTACGAGGCCCTGTACGAGCGGACCATCGCCGCCGCGCCTTCCCGTCCATGACGGTCCACTCTCTCCGCAGGCGGGTCACCGCGTGACGATTTTTCAGGCGGTGGTGCTCGGCGTGGTGCAGGGATTGGCCGAGCTGCTTCCCATTTCCAGCTCGGCGCATCTGGCGCTCACGCCGTACTTCTTCGGTTGGACCGATCCCGGACTCGCCTTCGATGTGGCGTTGCATCTGGGCACGCTCATCGCGCTCGTCTGGTACTTCCGCGCCGAGTGGATCGACATGACGCGCAGCGCGTGGCGCATTGCGCGCACACGCCGCATCGAGACGGTACACGACCGGCGGCTTGTCTTCCTGGTCGTCGCCACGATCCCCGCCGGCGTCGGTGGCCTGCTGCTCGAGGATCTCGCCGAGACCACCTTTCGCTCCCCCACGGTGATCGGCACCACCCTGCTCGTGATGGGGGTGCTGCTCTGGGCCATCGACCGCTGGAGCGCGCGGACCCGCGGGCTCGAGGACGTCACACTGCGAGACGCCGTCATCGTGGGCTGTGCGCAGGTGCTCGCCCTGGTGCCCGGTGTGTCGCGCTCCGGTTCCACGATCACCGCCGGACGTCTGCTGCAGCTCGACCGTCCCAGCGCCGCGCGCTTCAGCTTCCTCATGAGCATGCCGATCACGCTGGCGGCGGTCATCCTCAAGGTCCCCGATGCCGTGCGCGTCGAAGGTGTCTCGGCGCCGCTCGTGGCCGGTGTGCTGGCGGCGGCGGTGAGCAGTTGGCTCGCCATCACGGTCCTGCTGCGCTACGTGAGTAAGCGCAGCTTCGGCGTCTTCGCTGTGTATCGCGTGCTGCTGGCAGCGGTCGTCTTCGCCACGATCGCCTCGCGCGGCTGATGACGGTGGCCACGCCGGAGCACGCGTCGTCCGCGCCACCGTCGGCGAGTCCGTGGGACTCCGCCGCCTTCGCGGCGCAGTGCGGACTGGCGGCCCTCGTGCATCATGCGCGAATCGGCTCTACCATGGACGAGGCGCATCGCCTCGCGCACGCCGGTGCCGCCGCGGGGACGCTCGTCGTGGCCGAT
>CANJOX010000379.1 GCA_947475795.1 Gemmatimonadota bacterium | reverse complement strand
TCTCGAGCAGGGTGAACAACTCGGCGTAGCTCAGCGTATCGCTTACGATGAGTACGTCGATATCGCTCGATGCGGAATCGACGCGCTTCGCGACGGATCCAAAGACGAAGGCCAAGGAGATTTCGGCGGCTCGTGGTGCCAACGCCGAGCGAAGCACGTCGACGAGGCCGGAGGTCTTGAGGATTAGCGTGCGAAGTTCTTCGTAGACGGGCGACGCGGGGTTGGCCTGATAGTGCGTTTGATTCCCCACGCGACGCAGGGTGACCAGTCCAGCCGACGTGAGCTTTGCGAGTTCGCGCTGCACCGCGCCCGATCCTGAACCGGCGAGATGAATGAGCTCCTTCGCGTAGAAGCTCCGGTCGGCGTTGCCGAAGAGCAGCCCGAGCACCCGCTGCTGCACGTTGGTGAACAGCGCATCGCCGATGGCGCCGCCGGAGGGCGGTGCGCCTGAGGTTTCTGAAAACGTACCCATAAAGGGTAGTATCGTACCCAGTATGGGTACAGTCAAGTCTTGTGCGCACTGTGGTCCGTAGCCTACTCCTGCCGCGTCATCCCAACGTCACGCGCGTGCGCTCTGCGCCGCTCCACGAGAGCCTGTCAGACCCTTCTCCCACCTTGTCTCCACGGCCAATGACGGTGCCGTAATGACAATCAACGGAGAGTCTGATGCAACGTGTTGCGATTGCAGTCGTGATGATGGCAGTGATGACCGCGTGCGGCGGCGGGGGTGGAGATGGCAGTACCGCTCCCACGCCGCCGCCCGCGAATGCCGGGGTGGCCACGGTCACGGTGACGATGTCGCCGGCACAGATCACGGTGGGTTCGACGGCCACGGCCGAGCTGCGTTCGGGCGTGGGCGCGATGCTCACCGGTCGCACGGTGGATTGGTCGTCATCGGCCCCGGCGATCGCCTCGGTGAACAGCGCTGGTGTGGTGTCGGCTATTGCCGCGGGGTCGGCCACCATCACGGCCACCAGCGAAGGGAAGTCGGGCAGCGCGCCGATCGCGATCGCTCTGGCGCCGGTGGCTACGGTGGCGCTCACGCTGGCGCTGCCGACGCTTACACTGGGCGCCACCACTACGGCGAGTGTGGTGCGGCGCGACGAGCGCGGCGCGAAGCTCACGGGGCGCGCGATCACCTGGACGTCCACGTCGCCGAGTGTGGCGACGGTGACGGTGGCGGGTGCGGCCACGCGCTGACGTGTTCATTCCCGTGCCGATCTTATTGCGCGCACCATGGAACAGCCGTAACTTTCGGTGTTACACGTCATTCGTCGATTAGTCACTGTTACTGCGTACGGGAGGATGCTGGCATGGCTCGTAAATCAATTTCACTCAACACGTTGCGAGCCTTGCCCGCCGCCGAGCGCGATCGTGCACTGGCGGAGCTCGCGGCGAATGCGGCCGCGCCGCGAAACGGTCAATCCGCCGTTCTGGACGCCCGGATTCGTTTCTTCGAGCAGCAGTACGAGATGACGTCAGACGAGCTGCATCAGCGGCTTCGTTCGGGGCAGCAAACCGAAACGGCCGACGTCGCCAAGTGGCTTTTTCTTCTCGAGGCTCGCAACGGACACGCATCGGCCGCTCGATAGGTGAGCGGCGGTAAGCACGGCCCAAACCGACTCGGCGCGTATCTGGAGATACACTCGACGGTCATGCAGCAATTCCTCGGCGAAGGCTTTGTCCTCCGCGAGGAATCGTCGTTCAGTGACTTGGGAGACGGGCAATTCTTGATGGAGGGATACATCACATGCGAGGGCGGACTGCGCATTGATGTATCAAAGCGACTGACGATTGTGGATTGGGTCGGCGAGGAAGCGCGCGTGAAGACCACGGGATATTCCTATTCGGCGATCTTGCGCGGGTATGGGTCGGTGTTCCGCTACGACTCTCCGCATCCCGATCACAATCAGTTCCATCACGTCCATCGGTATCGCATTCTCGAGGGCGATGTGCATGGAGCCGTGTCGGCGATTGAGCCGCCGGACGAGTGGCCGACGCTGGGTGAAGTGATGCGCGAGCTCAGTGAATGGTACTACGCGCACGTTGAGCAACTTCGGACATTGCCGACGGCGCTGGAGTGAGCGCGCTCCGCTCAGCAGATTGTAAACGCTGATGTCCTCGTCCAGGTCGGGCCAGTGCATGCCTTCGCCACGACCAATGAGACGCCAGTTTGCGCGCTCGGCCGCCGCGCCGTGGCCAAGCCGCGGGTACCACGCCAGGGGCACCGATATGCTGCGGCCGTCTGCCAGATCCACCGTCAACGTGTCGGTTGAGACCCGCACCGCCACGGCATACATCCACGGCATACATCGGCCAGTGGTCAATCGGCGACGTCGTCATCCCAGCTCCTCGGCAAGTCGACCGCGCGTCCCTGCACCATCATGACGATACGCGCCAATTCGCCTCGCGGAAAGCCGCCGCCCGCGCTGACTGTCAGACCCCCGCTCGACCTTGTGCATACGGACGACATGCGTGCCGTGCCACAATTTCGGAGGGTGTGAGATGCAACGTGTTCTGCTTGCAGTGAGTGCATTGGTGTTCCTGAGCGCGTGCGGTGGCGGCGGTGGGGATGGGGCCACGAGCCCCACGCCGCCGGCGGCCAGCACGGGAGTGGCCTCGGTCGCGGTGGCGTTGTCGGCCACCCAGATCACGGTGGGTGGCACCGTGAACGCCACGGCGGATCTGCGGACGGCGGCGGGTGCCGCGGTGACGGGTCGTGCCGTGAGTTGGACGTCGTCGTCGCCCACGGTGGCCACGGTGAACGACGGGGGCACTGTGTCGGCCATTGCCGCCGGCTCGGCCACCATCACCGCCACCAGCGAAGGGAAGACGGGGAGCGCCTCGCTCACCGTGATCCCGGCGCCGGTGGCGACGGTCGTGGTGACACTGGCGTTGCCGTCGCTCACACTGGGCGCCACGACCACGGCCAGTGTGGTGCTGCGTGACGAGCGCGGTGCGACGCTCACGGGACGTGCGGTGGCGTGGAGTTCGTCCACCCCCGCGGTGGCGACGGTGGACAACAGCGGCGCGATCACGACGCTGGCGGTGGGGACGACGGTGATCACGGCCACGAGCGAAGGAAAGAGTGCCACGGCTACGTTGACGGTGATCCCGGTGCCGGTGGCCACGGTCACGGTGGCGCTCGCGGCCACGCCGGTCGTCGTCGGTGGTACCACCACGGCCACGGCGGTACTGCGTGGTGCCAATGGTGCCACGCTGAGCGGACGGGCGGTGGTGTGGAGCTCGTCGGTGCCGAGTGTGGCTACGGTGTCGGCGGCGGGCGAGGTGACGGCGGTGGCCACGGGCACGACGGTGGTGACGGCCACTAGCGAGGGGCAAAGCGGCTCGGCCACGCTGACGGTGATCGTGCCGCCGGTGGCGACCGTGACGGTGGCGGGTGCGGCCACGCTGGCGCCGGGGGCGGTGAGCGGCTTCACCGCCACGCTTCGCGACGCGTCAGGGGCGGCGCTCTCGAATCGCGCAGTCACCTGGACCAGCAGCGATCCCAACGTGGCCGCCGTCTCGGCGTCCGGCACGGTCACGGCGATCACGCCGGGCACGACGACGATCACGGCAAGCAGCGAAGGCAAGAGCGGCAGTGCGGCACTGGCCGTGCGCTTCAACATCGCGACGGTCACTCTGTCCGGGTCGAGCCGGCTCAAGGTCGGTGACAGTTATGCGTATACCGTCACCGCGCGACTCTCCGATGGCACGATCGTCAGCCGCCCGGTCACGTGGGGCATCGTGGAGACGGGGCGCGCCGTCGTGACCGCGACGGGCCTCGTGACGCCGCTGCAGTCGGGGAGCTTCACCATTCGGGTGGTGATCGATGGTGAGGCGTGGACCGCGAGCTATCCGGCGTACGATTGGACGACGTTCACGTCGGGTGGCTTTTCGTTCGCGGTCCTTGAGGCGGATGTCAGCGTGATCG
>CANJOX010000378.1 GCA_947475795.1 Gemmatimonadota bacterium | reverse complement strand
GTACATGCGGAAATAATTCTGGATGGTGATCGTGGCGAGCGTCTGCGTCTCACCTTTCACCTGCACGCGTTCCTTGGCCTCGACGGCCTGATGTAACCCTTCGCTCCACCGGCGGCCGGGCATGGTACGGCCAGTGAACTCATCGACGATGAGCACCTGCCCTTCCTGCACGACGTAATTCACGTCCCGCTCGTACAGCGCATGCGCGCGCAGGAGCTGATGAATGATGTTGAGGCGCTCGCTCTTGAGTGCGTACTCACGCTCGATCGTCTGGCGGCGTTCGAGCCGCTCGGCAGCGGAGAGCTCGTGTTCACGATCGAGGGTGCCGATCATGAGCGAAATGTCGGGCAAGACGAACTGGTCGTGCGCGTCGGGCGAGAGGTAGTCGAGCCCCTGTTCCGTGAGATGGACCGTGTGCCCCTTCTCGTCGAGGACGTACAGCAGGTCGTCCTCAATCTCCCGGAATGAGCGCTTGCCCATCGGCAGCTTCTTATCGGCAATGATCTCGAGTTCAATGCGCTGGACCAGCTGCTTGACGCCGGACTCCTGCATCGCCTTGACGAGACGCTTGTTCTTGGGGCCGCCCATCTGTGCCTTGTACAACTGCAGCGCCGCGCTCTGTTCGTCCTTGGACTCGAGCGAGCGCTCGCCTTCACCGACGAGTGTGTTCACCAGCTCGGACTGACGGCGCACCAGACGTTCGACCGACGTGTTGAATTCCGCATAGCGCCCGTCACTCTCGTTCCCGACCGGTCCGGAAATGATAAGGGGCGTACGCGCCTCGTCGATCAAAATCGAGTCGACTTCGTCGATGATGGCAAAGATGTGCGTGCGCTGGACGCGCTGCTCGAGTGACACCACCATGTTGTCGCGCAGGTAGTCGAACCCGAACTCGTTATTCGTCCCGTACGTGATGTCGCAGCCGTAGACGGCGCGGCGCTCGTACGATCCGGGCTCGGTGTCGTCAAGGCATCCCACTGTGAGCCCCAGCCAGCGGTAGAGATGTCCCATCCACTGCGAGTCGCGGCGCGCGAGGTAGTTATTTACGGTGACCAGATGCGCGCCACGCGCCGGCAGCGCATTCAGATACATCGGGAGCGTCGCGACGAGCGTCTTGCCCTCACCGGTGGCCATTTCGGCGATCCGCCCCAGATGGAGCTGAATCCCGCCGATGAGCTGCACGTCGTACGGGACCATGTCCCACGTAAGCTCGTTGCCGGTCACCATCACGGGCGAGCCCTTCAGGCGGCGGCACGCTTCGCGCACGGTGGCGAACGCCTCCGGGAGCAGTTCATCGAGGACTTCCGCGATGGCTGCGCGCAATTCGCCCTCGACGCCCCCGCGACCATCCGCCCCCTGCAATTCCAGATCGATCCGCTCGCGCTCGGCGGCATCGGCGGAGTCGTGCTTGGCGGCCTTGAGTTCGGCAATCCGCGCGTCAATGGGGCCGGTTCGTTCGGCCAGTACGCCCCGGAACTTGGCCGTCTGGGCGCGGATCTCATCGTCCGTGAGCGAGGCCAGACGCGCCTCGATCTCGTGGATGTCGTTGAGTACCGGCTGCACTCGCTTCCGTTCACGTTCGTGGCGCGTGCCGAACACGCGCCCAATCAACCCCTTCAGCATACGAACCTCATGGCAAGGGCGCCGCGACCGTGGAGCGCCGCCGCGCCATCAGGCGCGCGCTGGGCCCTCCACAGCCGACGACTCCCGGGAATTCTCGAGATAGAGTCCGGTGGTCGCGATGTATGCCGCCACGGGATCGGGGACGAAGCCCCGAATGGAGCGCCGATCCCGAACCCGTGCCCTGATTTCTGTCGACGACAGGTCGATCCGCCTCGTCGCGATCCGTCGCGGCGTCCCTCCCTGCTCGTCCTCCCGCCACCCGGCAGGCAGCGACGGGACCTGCTCCCGGTCGGCGCGATGCAGCACCACCAGCTGCACCATCGACATCAACCGATGCACATCCCGCCAACGTGGCAACGTGGACACCACGTCGTCACCGATCAGCAGGTGCAGCGCCGCCTGCGGAAAGCGCCCGCGGAGGGTCTCCACCGTGTCAACCATGAAAGATAACCCGCCGCGGTCGATTTCGATGGGGTCCACCTGGATCCGCGGGACCCCCTCAAAGCAGGCGCGCACCATGGCGAGGCGATGCCTCGCGGGGGTCTGCCCGTCTCCTTTGAGCGGCTGCTGCGCCGCCGGGACGACCAGCAGCCGATCGAGCGGCACGGCGTCCAACGCGTCCTGCGCGACCAACAGATGGCCCACGTGCGGCGGATCGAAACTGCCGCCAAAGATGCCGATACGCATGGACGTCAGGACAGGCGCCTGGTCAGCGCGCCAGAGCTGGTCCTGGGCGCGCGTACAACGCCGGTGACTGCACGGCGACGGACGGCCCCTTCGCGGCAACCGCCGAGTCGGCGGGGGCGGTCCCACAGGCGGCCGCGACCAGTGGGTCTCCCGGATACGCGCGCCACATCGCGGTACACGTCTCCGCGGCATCTTCCTTCCAGCGGATCTTGGTGTACAGCTCATGCAGCCGGAGCCACGACAGGCGGGCGGCTTTGGTGCTGGGATATGTGGTGACGACGTCTTTGAAGTAGATGATCGCCGGATCGATGGCGCGGCGGACCCGTACGTAATGGATGCCCGTGTCGTAGTCCTTCTGGGCAAACCATTCTTCCAGCAGCACGATACGCTTCTTAGCGTCGGCGGTTTCCTTACTCTCCGGATACGAGGAAAGGAGCGCCCGGAGAATCGAGACTGCCTTTTGGCCGTTCTCGGGATCGAGGGAGGGCCGCCGCCACAGGTTCTGGTAGCTGCGCCCCACACCCAGCATCGCCGTCGGGGCGAGGGTGTCGTCGGGGAACCCGTCGGTGATGCGCTCGAACGCCTGGGCCGCCAGCAGATACTCGCTCTGCTTCTCGTGGGAGAGCGCGAGGTAGAAGTAGGCGGGGGCGAGCAAGGGGTCACGCGCGGACAGATCGCTGGTGAGGCGCTCGAAGCCGATCTTCGCATTGTCCCACTTCTCGCGCTGGAACTCGAGCAACGAGGCACGGAACAGTGCTTCCGGATTCGCGTAGTCGCGGGGCTGGAAGCCACGGGAACAACCCGCGAGCGCGGCCGCGACACCGAGCAGCAGCAGCAGGCGGAATTCAACGCGAGACAGTCGTGGACTCATGCGGACTCTGATACCCGAAGCGTCATGCGCGGATCCGTTCCGCGAGCAAGGGCGTGGGTCATGATGGGAGGCCCGCCGTCCGGGAGCCGGACGCCAGCGGGATAATGCGGGCACGCCCGGGCCTAAGGCCGGCCGTGACGTTACGCGTATCGACGAGCATGGCAGCATGGTCGACGACGCGCTGATAGTCTACCACCGTGTGATCGGTGACCACGACGACCGCGTCGGCCCATCGTAGGATATCGTCGCTCAGTTCGACGCCCTTGCGCACGTGCCCATCCTCACGGAATTCGAGGACAAACGGATCGTGGAATTCCACGTGTGCCCCGCGCTCCTCAAGGAGCCGGATCACGTCGAGGGCGGGACTCTCGCGCACGTCATCGATGTCGCGCTTGTACGCGACGCCGAGCACAAGCACCCGGCTCCCCCGCACGGCCTTGCGTACCTCGTTGAGCGCGTCGGCGACTTTCTGCACGACCCACTCCGGCATGTGCGAATTGATCTCACTGGCCAGATCGATGAAGCGCGTCTTGTAATTCAGCGTGCGCATCTTCCAGGCGAGATAGTGCGGGTCGAGCGGGATGCAATGCCCGCCGATACCCGGGCCCGGGGTGAACTTCATGAACCCGAACGGCTTGGTGGCGGCCGCATCGATCACTTCCCAAACGTCCACGCCCAGCTTGTCACAGACGATCGCGATTTCGTTGACGAGCCCGATATTGACGGCGCGAAAGGTGTTTTCGAGCAGCTTCACGAG
>CANJOX010000377.1 GCA_947475795.1 Gemmatimonadota bacterium | reverse complement strand
TTCATGAAGAACATGTAGTCCCACGGCGACGGGTGCTTGAACATCCACGCCTGCGCCCATTCGCGGTGCGCCCGCTGCACCGCACTGTCGCCCACGATGCCGCCGAGCGCGGAGAGCATGAGCGGCGTTTTCTGGTACGTCGTGAATCCGTAGTACGCCGGGCCGGCGTAGTTGGCGTTCCACATCATCGGGGGCTCGGCCTCGGCGCCGCTGGTGCGACCATAGCTCTGCCCGAGACCATCGAACACGGGGGGCTTTGCGGCGGCGTGCGCATCGGAGAGGATGTTCATGTACTGAGTGAATCCCTCGTCCATCCAGCCGTACCACGTTTCGTTGTTGCTCACGACCATGGGCCACCACATGTGTCCCGTCTCGTGATCGGCGGCGCCCTGATTGGAGTTGATCACCATGGGGTATTCCATCCCCGAACTGGGACCGTCCTGCAGCGTGAGCTGCGGGAACTGATACGGGAACCACAGCGACGAGTAGAACTCGAGCGCGTGCCGGCTGATCTCGCCCGCCTTGGCATACAGATTGGCGCGCCCCGGCAGATACAGCATGTGCACCGGGATGGCCCCCTTGCCGGGGATCGTGGCGCGCGTGGCCTGCCAGACATACTTCTTGGCCGTGGCCCACGCGAAGTCGTTCACCGTGTCGGCGTGGAAGCGCCACACGAGGCGGCCGTTGGCGTTGCCCTGGGCGGTGGCCTGCCCCGGCCCGATCTCGTCGGGCCCCACGATGGTGGTGATCGCATCGGACTGCGTGACCGTGGCCAATCGTGCGCGGGCGGCCGCGGTGAGCACCTGCTCAGGATTTTGTAGCACGCCGGTCCCACTCACGAGCCAGCCGGCGGGCACGTCAATGTTCACGTCGAAGGTGCCGAAGTTGTTGTAGAACTCCGACGGTCCCACGTAGAGCTCATTGTCCCAGCCGCGCAGGTCATCGTACACGGCCACGCGGGGAAACCACTGCGTGGGCTGGTACAGCGTATCGGCCCAGCGCTGCACCATGCGGTGCCCGGTGCCGGGGCCGCCGGGGAGCTTATGCGACCAGGCGATCTCAATGAGCGCCGTGGCGCCGGCGGCGACCGGCGTGGCGAGCCGGATGCTGGCTGAGGTGGAGCGACCATTGCGCAGCACCGATTCCCCGGCGGGGGCGTTGGCGGCGTTCTGCTGCGCGGCCACGATGGCGCGGGCGCCGGAGCCGCCGTCGCCCGCGGGCGCGGCGTTGGAGGCCAGATTGACGGCCTTGCCGTCGACTGTCAGGCGCGAGATCACCATCCCGTCGGTGACTTCGGCGGGCACCCAGGGGGCGGCGTGCGGCGCGTTGCCGAGGAAGTGATTGGGATCAAGGCGCAGCCCGATGTCGCGGAGCGCGTCGGGGCTGGTGTTGTGCAGCGAAATGCGCGCGGTACCCGTGAGGCGGGACGTGGCGGGGTCGAGCGAGACGTCGATGGCGTAGTCGGTGCGCAGCTGCCAGTAGCTGCGCCCGGGACGCCCCGTGGAGTCGCGCGTCCCGGCGGCGTACGCGCGCCGGATACTGTTCGTGATCGGCACGTCGCGGCGCACGGCACGCTCGGGGAGGCGCGGCGCGGCGGCCTGCGCACCGAGCGCGAGCGGCGCAGCGGCGCCGAGCGCGACGGCGGCGAGCGTGATGGCGAGCACAACAGCGGCGGCCGTGGACGCGGCGCGCGGACGGGCAGCAGGAAGCAGAGGCATCGGCAAGGGGCCGGGGAGCGAAGGGACAGCGCCCCTAATGACTAGCGCGCCACGAGGCGCGATGCGACCCCGCACCGCAGCCCGCGGGCGGATACGACCAAGGTCGCAGCAACCTTTCAGGCGGACTGGTGTAGTATGTCAGGTGATACCACAATCGGTATTGGCCGCATCCGGGCGAAGTTGCCCCGCGGCCGTGTGGCCTGTTACCTGCCCCGTGCCGACCTCTTTGTCATCGATGTTACCGGCGTTCCCGTCCTCTCTGGTGGTCCCTTCCATGGCCGCCGGCGAGACCATTCTGCTGGTCGAGGATGAACCCGCCGTCCTGCGGGTGACCGCGCGCCTGCTCACCCAACTGGGCTACCGCGTGCTCTCGGCGGGCCACGCGCACGATGCGCTCGTCGCGGTGCGGACGCACGGCGGCACGATCCACCTGCTGCTGACCGACGTCCTGATGCCGGACATGAACGGCGTGGAATTAGCGCGGGCGGTGCAGGTGCTGCTGCCGGACATCCGAGTGCTGTTCATGAGCGGCTACACCGCGGATACCCTGCGTGACGCCAAGCCCGACGGGCGTGCCACCCTGCTGGTCCAGAAGCCGTTTGGGCGTGAAGCGATGTCCCGCGCCGTGCGTACCGCCCTCGGGCCACGGACCAACTAGCGGACGTCGGGCACGGGCGCGGCCGCGTTGATCGCCGCCGCCATCCGCGGCAGGGTGATCGCGCCATGCGAGGCATCCCACAGCACACGCCCGTCGCGTACCACAAACACCTGCGGCGTTTCGTGCCGGATGCGGGACACCGTCTCCAGCGCATCGGCGAGGGCGCGCTCCTGCTGCACCACCACCGTGCGCACCGGCACCCCGGGATGGGCGGCCACGAACTGCTCCACCTGCCGCTTGGCCGAGAACGACACAGGGCAGCTGTGGCTGTGTTTGAACACGACGGCCACCTCGGGGCTGGCCAGCAGCGCGCGCGCCTCCGCCTCGGCGTCGCGGCCCACCGGACGGACCGGGGGGGCCGCCACGGCGATAGGGGCCGTCCCGATGCTCGGCGACAGCAGGTGGGCGTCGATGGCCGCGGCGTAGCGCCCCAGCGACTGCGCGCCACTGATGCGCTCCACCAGCACGCCTCGCTGGAAGATGAGCACCGTGGGAAGCGCGCGGACGTCGAAGCGGGTCACGGTTTCGAGATTCGCGTCGGCGTCGCACGTCATCACACGAACCCGCCCCTCGAACTGCGCGCTTAAGGCGCGGAACACCGGCTCGAGTGCACGACACGGTGTACACCACTCGGCCCAGACATCGACCACAACCAGCCCGTCGTGCGACAGCACGTCGCGCGCGAAGGAGGCGTCGGTGAGAACAGTTGGCTGCATGCCGAACGATAACCGGGTGCCGTGGGTCAGGTGCCGCGGCGACCGCCGTTCTTGGCCTTGGCCGGCGGCTTCTGCGGCTGGCGGGGATTGGGAGACGCCGACTTGCCGGCGGCGGCCGTTGCCGGCGCACCCGCGACGGGACGCTGACGGGAAAAATCGGGGACGGCCGTGGTGTTCTTCTTTTTCATGACAGACTCGCAGCGACAGAGGGCACCCGGTGGGTGGGCAGATACCCGCGCACCGGTGACCTACCCCCGAAAGCTAGTCACTCCGGGGTGCGCCGTGTTCGTACGGGCTCACGCGCACGAACCCGCGTTCCATCGCGCAGCGCGTCACCCGGATACAGCACCACGCGGGTGCCCACCGCGAGCCCACCCCGCACCTCGGCCAACTCGTCGTTGCGCTCCCCGACCGTGACCGCCCGTCGGCGCACGCGTCCCGTGGATCCGTTCCCGTCCAGCGCGAAAACAAACCACTGCTCCGCATCGCGCATCAGCGCCGCCACCGGCACCCGCGTCGCCTGCGGCGTACTCCACACCGTCACCCAGGCCTGCGCGCGAAACTGAGCGCCGATGTGCGCGCCGGTGGCCGGCGCCGTGACGACGACGTTCACCCGCTGCTCATCCACGCCGAGCGCGGACACTTTGGTAAACGCGGACGGCTCCACACGGCGCACCCGACCGGTCACCGAATCGGCGGCGCGACCGAACACGAGCACCACCGGCGCGTCGGGAAGGACCCGGGCCGCGTCGGTGGTGAGCATGGGCACGAGCACCTCGAGGTCCCGCGCGTCACCGACTTCCGCCAGCGGTGTGCCCGGGCTCACCACGCGCTCGTGCTCCGCCAACCACTGGAGCAGGCTCCCCGA
>CANJOX010000376.1 GCA_947475795.1 Gemmatimonadota bacterium | reverse complement strand
TCCCCCCATCTGCTCAAACGCCCTGTGTCCAAAACCGTGTTGATGCTGACCCCGGGGTTCCCCGGTGAAATGCCACTCTTCACGCGTGGTCTGTCCGAGCAGGGCGCCACCGTGCTGGGTGTGTCCAATACGCCGGTGCAGGATCTGCCGGAGCTCGCGCGTCGCCACCTGGGTGACTACCTCCAGGCCCCCGATCTGTTCACCAATCCCGAGCAGGCCATCGCGCAGATCCGGAAATGGCTTGGTGCCCGGACCATCGATCGCGTCTGCTGCCTCTGGGAGCCGGGGGTCGAGATCGCCGCGCAGATCCGCGAAGCGCTTGGCGTCCCCGGCCAGTCGTATCAGCAATCGCTGCGCTTCCGCAATAAGGACCTCATGAAGCAGGCGCTGGCCGAGGGGGGCGTCCGTGTGCCGCACCATGCGATCGCCAGCACGCCGGCCGACGTGTGGGCCGCGGCCGAGCAAGTGGGCTACCCGCTCATCATCAAGCCCATCGCAGGCGCTGGCTCCATGGACACCTTTCGCTGCGACGATGCGGGCGATGTCCGCAAGGCGATTGCCCAGCTTGGGCACATTGCCGTGGTCGACGTCGAGGAGTTCATCGACGGCGAGGAATTCACCTACGACACCGTGTGCGCCGGTGGCGAGATCAAGTACTTCCATATCGCCGTTTATCGCCCGCGGCCGCTCATCGCCCGTACCAACGAGTGGATCTCGCCGCAGACGCTCTCCTACCGGAACGTGGACGACCCCAAACTGGCCGGCGGGCGGGCCATGGGCGAGCAGGTCCTGAAGGTGCTCGGCTACGACACCGGCTTCACCCACATGGAGTGGTATCTCAAGGCCGATGGCGAAGCGGTGTTTGGCGAAGTGGCAGCCCGTCCACCCGGAGCCCGCACCGTCGACCTCATGAACTATGCCGGCGACATGGATCTGTTCAACGGATGGGCCGAGGCCGAACTGCACGGCACGTTCTCACAGGCAATCGAGCGCAAGTACAACACCGCCTGCATTACCAAGCGGGCGCACGGGCAGGGGAGAATCCAGCGCATCGAGGGGCTCGAGTCGCTGCGCCAGCGCTTCGGCGACGCGATCTGCGTGGTCGACCTACTCCCCATCGGCGCGCCGCGCCGCGATTGGAAGAGCACCCTCCTCTCCGACGGCTACGTGTCCCTGCGGCATCCCGACTGGGCAACCACGATCGCGATGGCCGACGCGGTGGGCACCGATCTCAATCTGTACGCCGGCTGAGCGGTCGTCGCTGCACCGAGGGATTCGTCGTCGCGCCGCTGTCGCACGCTTGCCTCACCTATGGTGGGAGCCACGCAACGTGGCGCGGGCCCATTCGACACGCCTCAGAACCGGGCCGAAGCGGCTCGGCGCGACATCGGGAACGGACCGGTACGGCACGTCACTTGCTGCATCGGGGGCGTGCGGGGTCGCCGATCGGCGGCGCTCGCCATGACCCGAGCCGGAAGCGCCATGTCCCGTATTCTCGATGAGCCCGCGATTGATCCGATCCGTGGCCACTTCTCGCAGCTCTGCGTGATGCTCACGGGAATCGCCTCGGGGCTCGTCCAGCCGATGCCTGGCGATGCGCTGCAGCCGGCGACCTACCACATGGGTCGCCGCGACGGGTTCCACGTGGTCGTGGCTCATCTCGCGTCCAGCCGCACCCTTCGCGAGGCGGCGGACAAGTGCGTCGCCTTCGGCGCAGGTGTCGAAGAACGCGCCGAGTCGCACCCATACGGACCCGATTGGTCGCACGGATTCGCGCAGGCCACCATGGCGGCGGCGGTGGACATCGCGATGTACGCCGCCACCGCCATTCTGCCCCCCGTCGATAAGTCGCGCCTGCGTGCGGCACGCACCGCCGCCCGTCATCTGTCGCCCTTCGCGGGACTCTGGGCACAGCGGCCGGCCGGCGGTGCCGAGCCGCCCCGAAACCATCACGAGTGGTGAGCGACTGAGCGGCTGAGCCGCGCTATATTGCGGCCATGTCTCGAAAGCCTTCCATCGTCCTCGATGCCCGTGCGCTCGATCGTACCCTGCGTCGCATGGCGGACCAGATCGTCGAATTGAATGCCGGCACCGACAATCTGGTACTCGTCGGAATCCAGCGTCGTGGGGTGCAGCTCGCCGAGCGCATCGTGCGCATCATCAAAGCGCAGGAAGGCGTGGACATCGTGAGCGGCGCGCTCGACATCACGCTCTATCGCGATGACCTGCAGACCGTCGGACCGCGCCCCGTCGTCGGCACCACCCAGCTCCCGTGGACGCTCGACGATCAGCACGTGGTCATTGTCGACGACGTGCTTTACACCGGACGCACCGTACGCGCCGCCCTCGATGAACTCGCCGATTTCGGACGCCCGGCGCGCATCGCGTTGGCCGTGCTGATCGATCGCGGCGGACGAGAACTGCCCATTCACGCCGATGTCATCGGTCGTAAGGTCGAGGTGAATCCCGGGCAGCGGGTCGATGTGTTCATCGAAGAACTCGATGGACGCGACGAAGTGCTGATCGCCGCTCGCGACGACGAGGGCTGAGCGCATGCCAGGCCCGCTCGGTAAGGACCTCCTCGGACTGGCGCCGCTCTCGGCCGATCAGATCCGCCTCGTGCTCGACACCGCCGTCCCGTTCCGCGAAATCTCCGAACGCGCGATCAAGAAGGTACCGACGCTGCGCGGCGCCACGATCGTCAACCTGTTCTTCGAAGCGTCCACCCGTACGCGCATCTCGTTCGAGTTCGCCGAAAAACGGCTCAGTGCCGACACGGTCAATGTCGCCTCCGCTGGCTCGAGCGTCTCCAAGGGCGAAACCCTCGTCGATACAGCGCGCAACCTCGAAGCGATGAAGATCGACATGGTGGTCATTCGCCATGGCGCATCGGGCGCGGCGCAGTTCCTCGCGGAACGCATCGAGTCCAACGTCATCAATGCCGGCGACGGCACCAACGAGCATCCCACGCAGGGACTGCTCGACATCCTGACGCTGCGCAATCACCTCGGCGATCTCGCCGGACGGCGCATCTGCATCGTTGGCGACGTGCTCCATTCGCGCGTCGCCCGCTCCAACATCTGGGGCCTCACCAAGCTCGGCGCTGAAGTCGCCGTGTGTGGTCCACGCTCACTGCTCCCCAACGCCATCGGCGAGATGGGTGTGACCGTGTTCGATCGCATCGAAGAGGCCGTTGAGTGGGCGGATGCCTTCAACGTCCTGCGATTGCAACTCGAACGCATGCAGGCCGGCTATATCCCGTCGTTGCGTGAGTACAACCGCGTATACGGCGTCACCCGCGCGCGGCTCGAGAAGGCGCCGCGCGACATCCTCATCCTGCACCCTGGCCCGATGAATCGCGGCGTGGAAATCGACAGTGACGTGGCCGACGGGCCGCACTCGGTGATCCTCGATCAGGTCACCAATGGCGTGGCGGTCCGCATGGCCGTGCTCTATCTGCTCGCCGGCGGCAAGCCGGAACTCGCCGACGCGGCGAAAAAGGGAGGCGCATGAGCCGGGACCTGCTGCTGCGCGGCGGACGCATTGTCGATCCGTCGCAGGGAATGGACACCGTCGGCGATGTGCTGCTGCGCGACGGACAAGTCGAAGCCTGTGGCACGGCCATCGGGACCCCCGATGGCGCCGAGGTCATCGACGTGAGTGGCCTGGTGGTCACGCCCGGCATGATCGATGTGCACATCCACCTGCGCGAGCCGGGTCGGGAAGACGTCGAAACCATCGCCACGGGCGCGCACAGCGCCGCGGCCGGTGGCTTCACCGGCGTCTGCGCGATGCCGAACACCAAGCCCGTTACCGACAATCAGGCCGTCGTCGGCTTCGTGAAACGGCAGGGCGAAGCCGCCGGCTTTGCGCGCGTGTATCCGTACGGCGCGATCTCGGTGGGGCAAAAGGGCGAGACGCTCGCCGAGATCGCTGAAATGGTCGGCGCCGGCGCCGTCGCC
>CANJOX010000375.1 GCA_947475795.1 Gemmatimonadota bacterium | reverse complement strand
CACGATCGGACGCGCTGAACGCCCACGGGCTGCCGTTGCGCTCGAGACTCGTGAGCGCCGGTGCCAGCTCCTCGGGGAAGCGCGACTCCATGAGCACCAGGTCGCGACGCAGCTCGTTGATGATATCGAGCTGGTCGATGCTGACGGGGCACTCCTGCACGCAGGCGCGGCAGCTGGTGCACGCCCAGAGCTCTTCTTCCGTGATCCAGTCGTCGAGCAGGTTCTTGGCGAGGACCGCCGTCTGCTCTTCCGTCGCGGTGCCACCGCTGGCCGCGATCGCGTCGAGCGTCGTCGCCTTTTCAGTGAGACGGGCGCGCGTTTTGACCACGATCATGCGCGGCGACAGCAGCTTGCCCGTGCTGTTGGCCGGGCACACGGCCGTGCAGCGTCCGCACTCGGTGCACGAGTAGCCGTCGAGCAGATTCTTCCAGCTCAGATGCTCTACATCAGCGGCACCGAACTGCTCGGCGTTCTCCGCCTCGAGATCCATCGGGCGCATGGCGCCGATGCGGCCGGGGCCGCTCGTGTTGGAGAACCACACGTTGATCAGCGACGTGAGCACGTGCAGGTGCTTGGAGCCCGGCAGGTGATTCAGGAAGTACAGAATCAGCACCGCGTGAACCCACCACGACGCCCGCGCCACGATGTGTGCCGTCTCCGGCGACACGCCGCTGAACAACGGCAGCAGCAATCCGGAGATGATGCGACCGTCGGGCGACGCGCCCGTGCGCAGCTCCATCACGAAGAGCAGCAACAGCGTGAGCATGAGCGTGGCGATCATGCTCAGGATGAACACGGCATCCGCGCCGCTCACCTCGTCGAAGCGCTTCGGCTTGATCACCAGTCGCCGGTACAGCAGGAACGCCACGGGGATCAGCACGAACACCGCGAACACTTCCTGCGACACCACGTACGGCAGATACAGGAACCGCGGGAGGATGACGTCCCACGTGAAGGGCGTATACAGCCCCTGAATCATGATCTCGAGCGTGCCGAGGCCGAGCACGCAGAAGCCCCAGAACACGAGCGCGTGCATCATCCCCCCCACCGGATCGCGCAGGATCTTGCTCTGCCCGAGACCGATGAGGAGGAAGTTCTTCGTACGCTGGTCGGGGTGGTCGGTGCGGACCTCATCGTGGCCGATGCGCAGCCAGCGGTTGAGGCGCCGCGCGCTGCGGGCGAAAAACCCGAGCGCGACGGCGAGAATGACCGCGAAGACCAGATTCGAGATCGTCATGGGCCGATCAGCCCTGTGCTTTTGCGGCCTTCACTGCCGCCGTGAGCGCCGGCATGACGTCGAACACGTCACCGACGATCCCGTAATCGGCAATCTTGAAGATCGGCGCGTCCTTGTCCTTGTTGATCGCGACGATCGTCTTGGAGGTGCGCATCCCGGCCAGGTGCTGAATAGCGCCGGAGATACCGACGGCGATGTACAGATTGGGGCTGACATTGCGCCCCGTCTGGCCGATCTGGTCGGAGTGCGGACGCCACCCTTCATCGGTGACCGCGCGCGTCGCACCGACCGCCGCGTTACCGAAGGCGTCGGCAAGGTCTTCACACAGCTTGAAGTGCTCGGGGGCCTTGAGACCACGACCACCGGCCACGATCACCGGCGCGTCGTTGAGATCGAGCTTGCCGGTGTTGCCCTGCTTGAGCTCGACGACCTTTACCCGCGACGCCGACGGATCGACGGCCGACGTGATCGCCTCGGTGGCCAGCGCGCGCGGCGCGGCGGCCGGCTGGAACGCCGCCGGGCGCACCGACAACAGTGCCGGCGTGCCGGTGAGCGCCAGCGTGGCGATCACCTTGCCGTTCATGGTGAAGTGCTGCCCCAGCACGGTCGCGCCATTGACGGTGAAGCCGGTGAGATCGGCCGCGAGGCCGGCCCCGAGCTTGGCCGCGACGCGCGGCGAAAGATCGCGTCCCTGCGCCGTCGCGCTGAACAGCGCGTAGCCATAGGTGCCGCTGCCAAGCCGCTGAGCGACCGTCGCCGCGAGGGCTTCGGGATTGTACTGCGCAAATCCGGTGTGCTCGAGCACCAGCACCGTATCGGCGCCGTACTGAGCCAACGCGTCGGCCTTGGCCCCGATGCCGGCGCTGCCGGCCAGGATAGCGTGGACGCTGCCGCCGCCCGACAGGTCGGCCAGCACGCGGGCCGCCGTCACGGCTTCCAGTGCCACTTTGCGCAGATCGCCCGCGCGCACTTCGGCGAATACGAGAACGTTGGCCATCTCAGAGCACCTTCGCTTCGGTCTGGAGGAGTCGCACCAGTTCGGGCACGGCATCGGCATTGTCGCCGAGGATGCGACCGGCGGCGCGTTCAGGAGGGAGCGCCATCGCGTGCACCATCACGCGGGCGTCACCGAGCTGCGCCGGCTTCACATCGAGCGGCTTCTTCTTGGCCGCCATGATGCCCTTGAGCGACGGCAGCCGTTCCTTGTTCAGGCCGTCATCGATCGTGAGCAACGCGGGCAGCGGGAACTCCACGACTTCCGTGGCCCCTTCGAGCGCACGCTCGGCGCGCCCGGTGGCACCCGTGATGGCGAGGGCGCAGACGTTCGTGACGCAGGGGAGGTCGAGCAGCTCGGCCACCATCGGTCCCGTCATCTGATTCATGGAGTCGATGGCGATGCGACCGAACAGGACGAGGTCATATCCGCCCTCTTTGATCTCCGCCGCGAGCGCGCGCGCGATGGCGAGACCGTCGGCCGGCGTACGGTCGGCCTGCAGCAACACCCCGCGATCGGCACCCATGGCGAGCGCTTTGCGGATCTGCTCCGCCGCGGCGTCCGGCCCGAGCGAGATCACGACGACCTCGCCTACGTTGCCGTTCTTTTCCTTGAGCTGCAGGCCGGCTTCGATGGCCCACAGGTCGAAGTCGTTGACGTCATACTTGAGGCCCGCTTCGTCCACGCGGGTGCCGTCAGCGGCGATGGAAAACTTCACTTCCATCACCGGGACACGCTTGATGCACACGGCGATCTTCACCGCGGTCGCTCCGTAAAAGAGGCTGAGAGGAAGAACTACTCCGCGGGGGAAGCTAGGCGCGGGCCCCCCCGCCGGCAATGCGACGTGAGCGTCACCTTTGAAACGTGCCGCTCAGCCCTACTTAAACGCGTTGAGTCCCGTAATCGCGAGGCCCAGGATGAGCGAATGCACATCGTGCGTGCCTTCGTACGTGTAGACGCTCTCCAGATTCGCCATGTGCCGCATCGCGCCGTACTCCGCCAGGATGCCATTGCCGCCCAGCAGCCGGCGCGTTTCGCGCGCGATGTCCGTGGCGATACTGACATTGTTGCGCTTGGCGAGCGACACCTGCGTGGGCGTGAAATTGCCGGCGTCCTTGAGACGGCCCAGATGCAACGCCACCAACTGTCCCTTCACCAGCTCGGTGAGCATGTCCGCCAGCCGCACCTGCTGGATCTGGAAACCACCGATCGGCTTATCGAACATCACGCGCGTCTTCGCGTAGGACACGGCCTCCTCGAAGCAGGCCATGGCGGCGCCGAGCACGCCCCACGAGATGCCGTAGCGCGCCTGCGTGAGGCACATGAGCGGGCTCTTCAGCCCCTTAGACAGCGGCAGGATCGCGTCGGCCGGCACATGCACATCGGTGAGCACGAGCTCCGACGTGTGGCTGGCGCGCAGAGAGAGCTTGCCGTGCTGATCCTTGGCGTGGAAGCCGGGGAGCGACGTGTCGACGACGAAGCCGCGGATGCTGCTATCCTCGGTGCTGTCGCCCGTCTTGGCCCAGATGATCGCCACGTGGGCCTTGGAGCCGTTCGTGATCCACATCTTGCCGCCATTGATGATCCAGCTGCCGTCGGCCTGTTCGCGCGCGCGCGTGATCATCCCCGACGGGTTCGACCCGTAGTCGGCTTCGGTGAGTCCGAAGCAGCCGATCATCTCGGCCTTGGCGAGCTTGGGCAGGTAGTGCCGCTTCTGCGCTTCGGAGCCGAAGGCGAAGAT
>CANJOX010000374.1 GCA_947475795.1 Gemmatimonadota bacterium | reverse complement strand
TGGTGGCCACGGTGCGATCGCTCAAGATGCAGGGCGGCCTCCCCAAGAACGCCCTCGATCAGGAAGATCTCGGGGCGCTCGAGCGTGGCCTGCCGCATCTCGCGCACCACGTGGCCAATGTGCGGCAGTTCGGTGTGCCGGTGGTGGTGGCCATCAACCGGCGGCTGTCGGACACTGCGGCTGAACTGGCCATGGTGGCCGACTACGCGGAGCGCATCGGCGTGCGGGTGGCGCTGTGCAACGTGTGGGCCGACGGAGGCGCCGGCGGCGAAGCCTTGGCGCGCGATGTCCTCGCCTTGCTCGACGGGCGCACCGCGAACTACCAGCCACTGTACGACACCGCCCGGCCGATCCGCGAGAAGATCGAGACGATCGCCGGCAAGGTGTACGGTGCCGCCGGCGTGAATTTTTCCCCGGCGGCCGAGAAGTCGATGGCGTGGCTGGAGGCAAACGGGCTGGGCGAGACGCCGGTGTGCATGGCGAAGACGCAGTATTCGCTCTCCGACGACGCGTCCCGGCTCGGCGTGCCGACGGATTTCCGCATCACCGTGCAGGACATCACGGGCTCGGCCGGCGCCGGATTCGTGGTGGCCAAGTGCGGCGACATCATGACGATGCCGGGGCTCTCGAAATCGCCCGCCGCCGAGCGGATGCGGGTGCGCCCCGACGGCAGTATCGAAGGGCTGTCGTAGCCGCGGCTACGGCAGCACCTCGAGGCGCGCGGTCCCGCGCGTGGTGTCCTGAATGGCCCGCGTCATCGGCTCCACGCTGAGGCGCGGGACGCGCACGAGAAACGCGGCGTCAACCTCGAAGCGCTGCTCCAGCAGCTCGGCGTCGAAGTCAGGCCAGAGCTGCTGCACGGCGCCGATGGCGCCGTAGCCCACACGGACCAGCACATCCACGCTATCGATGCGTTCGGTGCGTGGCAGGTGGAGGAGCGCCTCCTGCACCGCGCCCCCGTATGCCTTGACCAGCCCACCGGTGCCGAGCTTCGTGCCGCCGTAGTAGCGGGTTACCACGGCGGCGATGTCGCCGAGACCGCCGTGCAGCAGCACCGTCAGCATGGGACGGCCGGCGGTGCCGTGCGGCTCGCCATCGTCACTCATTCCGATCCGGTCGGTGCGACCGGGGGCGCCGATGAGATACGCCCAGCAGTGATGCGTGGCATCGGGAAACTCGGCGCGCACCGTCCGGATGAACGCCTGCGCCTCCTCCACCGACGGCGCACGCGTCACGGTACACAGAAACCGGCTGCGATCGATCACCTGCTCGACGCGATGTTGCTGCGCCGGCACCGGGTAGCGCGCGTCGTCAGTCACGCGTCAGCGGGTTACGCGTACGGGCTTTCTCCACCGCCACCGCTGTTGCCACCGCCGCCGCTCCGGCCACCACCACTGCCGCCGCCCTGCCCACGATGCGGGCCACGACGGACACGACCGGCGGCGCCGCTCTTGGAGGCGCCACCACCCGCGCCACCGGCGCCACCCGACGACGGACCACGCGACGACGGGCCGCGCGATTCCCCTGCCGGCTTGGCCGGTGCGGACGAGCGGCCACCACCAGACGACCGGCCACCCGCCGGTGCCGCCGGACGGGCACCGCCCGACTGGGCGGCGTTACGACGCTCCACCTTGGCGGCGGCCCGCGCGCGATCTTCCGCCTTCTTCTTGCGGATCTCCGCGATACGCTCGGCCAACGGCACTTCCAGCTTGGCCTGCGGCTTGGCGCTGTAGTCGAAATCGGGCACGGTCACGCGCGGCAACGTCTTCTTGATGGCGCGCTCGATCTGCTTCAGATCGCCTTCTTCATCGGGCGATACGAACGTAAACGCTTCACCCGTCGCTTCCGCACGCGCCGTCCGGCCCACGCGGTGGATATAGTCCTCGGCGGCCAGCGGCACGTCGAAGTTCACCACGTGCCCGAGTGCTTCCACGTCGATGCCGCGGGCCGCGATGTCGGTGGCCACGAGCACCTGATACTCGCCATCCTTGAACCCGGCGAGGGCCTGCGTACGCTGCGCCTGCGAGCGGTTGCCGTGAATGCGCTCCGCCTTGATGCCAGCGGCCACCAGCTGCGCCGCCAGGCGGTTGGCCCGGTGCTTCGTGCGCGTGAACACCAGCGCCTGCGGCATGTCCCCGCGCTTGAGCAGCGCCACCAGCAGACCACTCTTGAGATCCTGCGCCACCGGATACACCGCCTGCGTGATGCCCACGGCAGGCGCGGCCTGCCGCTGCAGGTTGAGCGTAAAGGGGTTGCTGAGCATCTCCTTCGTGAGCGCGGCGATCGGCGCCGGCATCGTGGCGCTGAAGAACAGCGTCTGCCGCTTCTTCTGCGGCAGGTGCCGCAAAACCTTCTTGATCTCGGGGAGGAAGCCCATGTCGAGCATGCGATCGGCTTCGTCGAGCACCAGATACTCGAGATGCTCCAGCTTCGCGTACGGCATGCGGAAATGGTCGAGCAGACGCCCCGGCGTGGCCACGATGACATCGGCCCCGCTGCGGAAGGCATGTTCCTGCGGTCCCATCCCCACGCCACCGAACACCGCCGCGCCCGTGAGCGGCGTGTGTACCGTCACGTCGTTCAGGCTCTCCACGATCTGCGCCGCCAGTTCACGCGTGGGCGTGATGACCAGCGCGCGCGTGGTCCCGCGCGGCTTCTCCATGAGGTGATGGAGAATCGGGAGCAAGAACGCGTACGTCTTGCCGCTGCCCGTCATCGCGCAGGCGAGGACGTCACGTCCCTCCAGAGCCGGCGGAATCGCTTCGGCCTGAATCGGGGTGGGACGGGCAAACCCGAGCTCCTTGAGGCCCTTCTGGAGGCTCGGATGCAGTTGCAGCGACGAAAACGATGGCGTAGCGGTCACGTAGAGTTGGTTCGGGACGTCAGACAGGATCGTGGAAAGGTAACCCACGCGCCAAATCGGGCATCCCGATCAGGCCCGTCACCCCGTGGCCGCGATCTCTTCGCCGGGGTTGATGAACTGGTCCTGCTCCAGCTGGAATTGCCGGTCGTACAGGTCACGGTAGCGGCCGCCCAGGGCGAGCAGTTCGTGGTGCGTGCCGCGCTCGATGATCTGGCCGTGTTCGAGGACCAGGATCTGGTCGGCGCTCGTGATCGTGCTGAGACGGTGCGCGATCACGAACGTCGTCCGGCCGGCACGCAGACGCCGGAGCCCTTCCTGAATGAGATGCTCGCTCTCCGAGTCCAGCGACGACGTGGCCTCGTCGAGAATGAGCACGCGCGGGTCGGCGAGAATGGCGCGGGCGATCGCCACGCGCTGCCGCTGTCCGCCCGACAACTTCACGCCGCGCTCACCCACGATCGTGTCGTATTGCTGCGGGAAGCCCTGAATGAAGTCATGCGCGTTGGCGATCTTCGCCACCGCCATCACTTCCTCCTTGGTGGCCCCCGGCTTCGTGAAGGCGATGTTCTCCATCACCGTGCCGTCGAACAGGAAGTTGTCCTGCATCACGACACCCAGATGCCGGCGGTATTCGCGCAGCTTGAGGTCGGACACCGGCGTGCCGTCCACCTTGATCTGCCCCTGCTGCGGCTGAGCGAACGCCATGATCAGCGAAATCATGGTGCTCTTGCCGCTGCCGCTGGAGCCCACGAGCGCGGTGGTCGTCCCGGCCGGCGCCAGGAAGGAGACTTCCTTGAGCACGGGTACCCCCGGCTCGTACTCGAAGGTCACGTGATCGAATTCCACGCGCCCCACCACCGACGGCACCGGGGTCTTCGTGGCGTCTTCCTGATCTTCCGTGGCCATGTCGCGCAGCTCACGGATCCGGTCCAGCCCCGCGAACGCCTCGGTGATCTGCGTGCCGATGCTGGCGATCTGCACCAGCGGCGCCGTGACCATCACGATGAAGAACACGAACGTGATCAGACTGCCCACGGTCATCTGTCCATTGATCACGTCACGGCCGCCCACGTACATCGCGATCAGGCCGATCACCCCCACCACCGCCAGCCC
>CANJOX010000373.1 GCA_947475795.1 Gemmatimonadota bacterium | reverse complement strand
CACGTACACGCTCCACGCCACCGCAAACCAGCCAAACCACGGCCGGCGATAGCGCACGTACAAATGCGCGCACAGCGCCGCGAGTCCGGTCGTGATCGCCCCCTGCAGCAGCGTGGCGGCGAGCTCGGTCGCCACCAGCGGCGGCGGCGCCTGAATCATGTCGCCCTGTACGAGCGCGAGCAGCAGGGGGACTCCGGGCCAGGCGGTCATGTCACGCTCCGAACGCTCGTCATCACACTACGCATTCACGGCCGGCGTGCTGGCGCCGATGGTCGGCACCGGCGTCGCGCCGTCCTGCTGCACGTGATATACCGTACGCGACGGAAACGCGAAGCTCGATCCGTTCTCGCTGATGATGCGCATGAACGTGAGCAGCATGTCGTGACGGATCCGCAAAAATTCGTGCAAGTCGGTGGTGAGAAACCACGACACGACGTTGATGCGGATGGCCGAGTCGGTGAAGCCCACCACGTGCACGCGCACGATATCGGCAAACACCTGTGGGTGCGCGCGCAACGCGGCCTCGAGCGCCGTGCAGATGCGATCGAGTTGCTCCGGTGTGGTGTCGTAGGTGAGGTCGATGTCGGTGCGCAACAAAATGCGATCGCGCTCGCCGAACGTCTCGATGCGCTCGTCGGCCAGACGCCCGTTGGGAATACGCACCACGGTCCGATCGACGGTACGGATGCTCGTGGAGCGCAACCCGACGCGCTCCACCTCGCCTTCCGACGCGCCGGCCCGCACCCAGTCGCCCACGCGGAACGCCTTGTCGGCGGCGAGCGACACGCTACCGAACAGATGCTCGACGGTTTTCTGCGCGGCCAGCGCCACCGCAATTCCACCGATCCCGAGACCGGCCAGCAGCGTGCCGACCGGATACCCGAACTGCGCCAGCGCGACCAACAGCGCAATGATCGCCAACGCGACGCGCAGGAAATTGCCCAGCAGTGGCACCAGTGTACGCGCCTGCGTGCCTTGCCCCGTGGCCCAGGCGGCGTTCGCCACGCGATCCTGCGCGAGCCGGATGATGCGCAGCAGCCCCCAGAAAATCGACAGCAGCACGAGGCCGCGCGTGAGCGACGTGAAGACGCCGTCGACCCGCGCGTTCAGTTGAAGCAACGACAGCAGCGGTCCGATCGCCAACGACGCCGCCCACAACCGGAACGGTCCGCGCAGATGTTCCAGCAGCGCGTCGTCCCAGTCATTCACGGTGTGTCGCGCGATGCGTCCCAGCAGATTGCGCAGCACGGCGCCGAGCCCCCACGCCAGCAACAGCACCACGGGAATGGCCAACCCCAGTCCGATCCACTGCCAGTAGTACACATTGAGCGGACCGTCGCGCAGGAGCGTTCGCGGGATTCGTTCACGCAGCCATGGCGCGCCCAAATTGTCGAACCAGCCGTCGATGCGCCCAACGGTGGCCTGCGAGAACACCCACCGCACCGGCCCGCCCGACGAGGGCGCCGCGAGACGCACCATCCGGACCGGATCCTCGCGGCCAGTGGCCGAGGTGATCACACCGATGCGGTCTCCGCCGATGTCGCCATCGGTGGTATCGCCGGCAACGGCGCCGGACACGGCGCGCACGTCGATCGCGAGGCGTTGCTCGAGAATAGTCTTGAGGCGACGCGCGAGTGTTGCGGCGCGATCGCGATCCGCCGCGGGAATCGACAGGTACGCGGCGGCGCCCTCGAAGTCACTGGCTTCGGCGAGCCGCAGGAATGCCTCCAGCGAGGCCCGCGGCGAGGCCGGCGACACGATCGACGAGGCGCTGTCGGCGCTGGGCGCCCGCGTGGGGAGCCCGAGCTGGGCTCGGGCCTGCGGCGGGATAGACAGACCGGTAGCGAGGACGACCACCGCCGCTGAAATGAGAATGCGAACGCGCATGCTCAAAGATACCCGGGTGACCAGCGAGTGCCCCGGGTGGGACTCGAACCCACGACCTATGGCTTAAAAGGCCACTGCTCTACCAACTGAGCTACCGGAGCGCCGACCCGCCAAGAAACGGGCCAGCCCCTCAATTTAGCGAAATGACGCCCCGCACGAACAGGGGAGCGGCGCGCAAAAATGACTTATCGCAGGCGGATCGTGAGGCGATGCCCCGCCCCCTCACGCAGCGTCTCCCACCCGTAGTCGAGGGTGAAGCGATCCACCGTGAACCCAGCCCCGGCCGTGACCGGCCGTTCCTCGCGCAATTGCGGACGGCGGCCACCCGCCCGACCGATGAAGGTCACCCCCTCGATCGGCGAGTAGCTGAGCTCCACCCCGCCGCGGGGAAACAGCTCACCATCGCGACGCACGTCGAGCTCCGCCGTGCCCCCGACATCGACCCATTTCCCGAGTCCCTTGGGTGCCGTGGCGATACCGAGCGCGAGCTGCGTGGGCAGCGCCTCACGGCGGCCAGCCACCTCGAGGCGCGCGCCGAGGTGCTGCACCGCCACCCCCACCGTGCTGTTCAGCACCGAGAGCGACTTCGACGCGCCGATGTCGAACACGACCCCGCCCGCGCGATCATCGGTCACGCGCTCTTCGACGTACGTGGCGGCCACGCCCCAGCGTACCTGCTTCCACGTGAGCGATGCCGCGACGCTCGCCGCCAGACTGGTGGTGCCACCGGCGCTCTCCAGAGTGAGCACCTCGCTCTGCGCCGGGAACACGCCATAGCGCGGCCCCGCGTCGAGTAGCTGCACACCGACCCCGATACCGAGCGGGCCGATGGTGGAGCTGCTGGCGAACTGTCCCGCCGTGGCGCCGCTGGCATAGCGCTCCGCGCCGAACGCCAAGCCGGTCCCGGTCCCCACCAGCGCGGGATTGCCGAACACGGCATCGACATCGCGGAGGGCCACCTGCGCGCCCCCCAACGACAACACGCGGGCCGACGCCGGCAGCTTGAGCACGAGCGGCGCATAGCGCTCGCGTTGGTCCGGTGCCGGTGATTGCGCCCGCGCACTCGGTGCGACCGTGCCCGTGGCCATCGCCGCCACCAGCGCGCCACGGCGCATCAGCATACCGGAGCGGCTCATCGCGCCGCTCCGATCGTGGGTGCGGTAAACTCAGCGCGCATATTCGAGAAGCCTATGTTGTCGAGAATAATCGTACCGGCGATGCTGCGGTCGAAGCGCCACCGCACGCGCGTGATGCGGGCGGCATCGAAGCCGGGCGTGGCGCGAATGAAATCGGCGAGCGGAATCGCATACGTTTGCAGCACGATCTCGTACACATTGGCGAACCGCTGCTTGTCGCGGCCGGCGCGACGGTACACGTACGATTCCAGCGGACGGCGCACCGCACCGTAGGCCGACAGTGGCACGGACGCCGATCGGCCGGCGGCGTCGGTCACCTCGATCGAGAGATCGATCGGCACCGTGTCGGGCTTCGCGTCCTTCGTCTTCGGTTTCTTCGGCGCGGGCGTCTTTGGTGCACCCTTCGACAACGAGTCGGCCTGCTTCGTGGTGTCACGCGCGGTGGCACGCGGACCGGGCTTGGCGTCAGTCGGCGACAGCGAGAACACCAGCGACGACGCCGCGCCCACGCTCCACGCGCCGCGCAGCGAATCACTCACCTGCATGGCAAACGACGCCGCTTTACCCAGCTTCGTGGTGTCGGCGCCGGCGATGCGGTTGTTCCAGCCGATCGTGACCGCGTTGTGCGCCTGCGTGGACCCGCGCGAGCGGAACGGGACCGGCGACTCCTTCCACACCGCGACGGAGTCGCTCGAGAACACCACACCCGGCACCGAGCCGGAGGTTACGTCGACGTCTTCCTCGAAATCGGCGGCGGCGCGGAACGCACTCTCCTGAAAGCGCGTGGTGTACATCGTTTTGGGCAACCACTGACCGACCACACGATGATCGCGGAACATCGGCAGATACTCGCTCTTCCCGCGTAACGTGGCATCGAGAAACGCCGAGATGTACACCTCGGCGAACTTCCGCTGATCGGCCTGCGAAATGAGACCGCGCGTATCGAGCGACCGCGCGCT
>CANJOX010000372.1 GCA_947475795.1 Gemmatimonadota bacterium | reverse complement strand
TGTCCTACCTTGAGGCGAAGGTCGCAGGCTAATGCGGCGGCGGGTCGTCGTTACGGGGCTTGGTGCCGTTACGCCTGTCGGCAACGACGTGGCGACGACCTGGCAGTCATTGCTCTCGGGAGTCTCTGGGGGCGCTGACATTACGAAGTTCGATGCGACTAAGTATTCCGTGCGGTTCGCGTGCGAGGTCAAGCAGTTCGACCCGCTCGCGTACATGGATCGCAAGGAAGCGAAGCGCGCTGACGTCTATGCGCAGTACGCCGTGGCGGCATCCGTGCAAGCGGCGGCCGACGCGGGCATCGTGCCGGGGGCCATCGACCCGGAAACGATGGGCGTCATCATCGGCAGTGGTATCGGTGGTATTCGGAGTTTCGAAGACCAGCACGATGTGTATCGCACGTTGGGCCCGAGCAAGATCTCGCCGTTCTTCATCCCGATGTTCATCGGCGACATCGCCGCTGGCATCGTGTCGATGCGGTTGCAGGCGAAGGGGCCGAACTACGCCACCGTTTCGGCGTGCGCCTCGAGCGCACACGCGATCGGCGACGCCTTCCGGATCATCCAGTACGGCGATGCCGATGTCATGTTCGCCGGCGGATCCGAGGCGGCGGTCACGCCGATGTCGATTGGTGGCTTTGCGAACATGGGCGCACTCTCCACGCGCAATGATTCGCCGGCCACGGCGTCGCGACCGTTCGACAAGGATCGGGACGGCTTCGTGATGGGTGAAGGGTCCGGTGTGGTGGTGCTCGAGGAACTCGAGCATGCCCGTCGCCGCGGTGCCCGCATCTATGGCGAAATCGTGGGCTACCGCGCTACCGGTGATGCCTATCACCTCACGGGACAGCCGGAAGCGCACGAAGGGCTCCAGCGGGCGATGCGGGGGGCGATGAAGGATGGTGGTCTCGCGCCCACCGATGTCGACTACATCAACGCCCATGGCACCTCGACGCCGCTGAACGATCCGAACGAGTCCAAGGGGATTCAGGCGGTGTTCGGCGATCACGCGCACGTGCTCAGCGTCAGCTCGACCAAGTCCGCCACCGGCCACATGCTGGGCGCCGCGGGCTCGGTGGAGTTCATTGCCTGTGCCTTGGCGATGCGCGACAACATGGTTCCACCCACGATCAACTACTCGACTCCCGATCCCGAGTGCGTGCTCGACTACACGCCGAACGCGCCACGGGCGCGTGCGGTGAATGTCGCGATCTCGAACAGCTCCGGTTTCGGTGGTCACAATGTCTCGATCGCACTCCGACGGTGGCACGACTAGGCCCGTCGGGGCGTTCATCGAGGTGAAGATCTGCGCGAATGGTTCGCGCACTTGCCCGAGTACGCCCTGATGCCTGTCTCTATTCCGTTCGATCTCGATCGACTCCGTGATCCCGCGCTGCGCCCCATCGGGGAGAAGCTGCGCGCCGGTGAGCGGCTGTCCATCGCCGATGGTGTCACCCTCTTCCGCTCGCCGGATCTGCTCGGTGTGGGAGCCATGGCCGACGCGGCCAACCGCGCCCGTCACGGCGATCGCGTGACCTTCGCCTCGAATCAGCACATCAACCCGACCAACGTCTGCGTGTTGCGCAAGACGTGCGTGTTTTGCGGGTATGCGCGATTGCCGAAGGAAGAAGGCGCGTATCGCTACAGCATCGAACAGGTGCTCGCCGAGTCCGACCGCGCCGATGGGTCGATCACCCGCGAGTTCCATATCGTCGGCGGCCTCGATATGGAGGCTGGCCTCGAGTACTACCAGACAATGTTCCGCGCGCTCAAAGCGCGGCATCCGCAGGTGCACATCAAGGCACTCACGGCCGTCGAGATCGCACATATCGCGCGCATCGAGAAGATGAGCCGCGAAGACGTGCTGATCGCGCTACGCGAAGCTGGTCTCGACACGATGCCCGGCGGTGGTGCCGAAACGTTCAGCGCCGCCGTGCGCGACGTCATCGCCGACAAGAAGCTCGGTGGCACTGACTACATCGACGTGCACCGCACCGCGCACAAGCTCGGCATCCGGTCCAACTGCACCATGCTGTACGGACATGTCGAGACGCTCGAGGATCGCATGCAGCACCTCAACATGCTGCGTGAGCTGCAGGATGAAACCGGCGGCTTCCTCGCCTACATCCCGCTGGCGTATCACCCCGACGACAACGAACTCGGCAAGACGCTCGGACGCGAAGGTACCGCGACGACCGGATTCGATGACCTGCGGAATCTGGCCGTCGGCCGACTCTTTCTCGACAACTTCGAGCACATCAAGTCGCACTGGATCATGGTATCCACCCCGGTGTCGCAGATCTCGCTGCATTTCGGCGTGAACGACATCGAAGGCACGGTGGTCCGCGAGAAGATCTATCACGCCGTGGGTGCGCACACCCCGCAAGGCATGACGTTGCCGCAGCTCCTCGGCTTGATCCGCGGATCCGGCAAGGTGCCGGCCGAACGCGATTCGTTTTATCGCGTACTCCACGTATTCGCCCCCGACGAGACCGGCGCGATGGCGGAGCCGCCTGAGCCGCTCGCTGCCGCGGTGAGCTGAACGATATGCTGCGCGTTGGCCGCATCCCCTACATCAACTGCTTTCCCGTCTACGGCGCGATCGATCGGGGCATCGTGCCGCTCGATGGCAGCCTGATCACGGGCATTCCGACGGCGCTCAACCGGCTGATGGCCAACGGCGAACTCGATGTGAGCGTGGTGTCCGCCGTCGAGTACGCGCGTGACGCGAAGCGATACCTTTTGCTCCCCGAGCTCGGGATCACGAGTGACGGGCCGGTGCGCAGTGTGATGCTGTTTAGCAAGCGTGCACCGTCGGAGCTCGGTGGACGCAAGGTGATCGTCAGCCGCAGCTCTATGACGTCGGTGGCGCTGCTCGAACTGTTGTTCGAGAACGTCTGGCGTTGTCGTCCTGAGTTTGTGCTTGGCGATGCAGAGCTGGCCGATGTCGCACGCTTCGAAGACGAACCGCACGAGGCGCGACTGGTCATCGGCGACGCCGCGCTCAAACTGTTTGAGCAGGCCAATCATGGCGGGGCGTGGGCGGTGCGTTACCCGTTCCGTGAAGACCTGGGCGCCGCGTGGAAAGCGTGGACGGGCCTGCCCTTCGTCTTCGCGGTCTGGGTCGCGCAGCGTCGGGCGCCGGTGCATGAGGCGCTGTCGGCACACGCGTCGCTGATCGCCTCGCGCGATTGGGGGCTGGCTCATCTCGAGCAGCTGTCCGCGCAGGCCGCGCTGGCAACTGGAGTCTCTCGCGAGGCCTGTGCCGAATACTTCTCCGGTTTGGATTACCGCTTGTCGTACCCGCATCTCGCGGGCCTCACCGAATTCTTCCGTCGTCTCGTCCTGGCTGGGCGCGTGCCCGATGGCACGCTCGCCTTCTTGCCGGCCGCGTGATCGACTTCCTGTGTGCTGCCGGTCGCAAGAGAATCCTCGATGCGTGACCTTCTCGATTTCTATACCAATGCTCCGCTGCTCGAACTCGGCATGGAAGCCGATCGCGTGCGTCAGACGAAGCATCCCCATGGTGTCGTCACCTACATCGTAGACCGCAACATCAACTACACGAACGTGTGTGTAGCGGACTGTGGATTCTGCGCCTTCTACCGTCGTCCGAAACACGGGGAGGGGTACACCCTGTCCTTCGAACAGATCGGCGACAAGATCGAGGAGACGAAGGCGCTGGGCGGCGTGCAGATCCTCATTCAGGGCGGGCACAACCCGTACATCCCGTTCGAATGGTATCTGGATCTGATGCGCTATATCAAACAGCATCATCCGATTCACATTCACGGCTTCTCGCCCAGCGAAGTGGACTTCTTCGCCACGCGCTTCCGGATGGACGCGCGCGACGTGATCCGCGAACTTAAGGCAGCTGGACTGGATTCCATTCCCGGCGGCGGCGGCGAAATCCTCGTGCAGCGCGTCCGTGACATCGTGGCACCCACGAAGGCGGGTGCCGATCGCTGGCTCGAGATCATGGAGCTCGCG
>CANJOX010000371.1 GCA_947475795.1 Gemmatimonadota bacterium | reverse complement strand
TGGACGGCACCACGAAGGACAAGTGGGGCATTCCCGCCGCGCGCATCGATGTGCGCTGGCGCGAGAACGAAATCGCCATGAACAAGGACGTCTCGGCCAGCGCCGTCGAAATCCTCGAAGCCGCCGGCGCGATCAACGTGCGCCCCAACACGACCATGCATCCGCCCGGCCACTGCATTCACGAGATGGGCGGCGCGCGCATGTCCACCACGGCCAAGGACGGCGTTCTGAACGGCTGGAACCAGGCGTGGGATGTGCCCAACCTGTTCATCACCGACGGCGCCGCGATGTCGAGCAGCGCCTGCCAGAATCCCTCGATCACCTACATGGCGCTCACCGCGCGCGCCGCCGCGCATGCCGTGGGTGAACTGAAGCGGAGAGCTCTCTGATGCCGACGCGTCCCGATTCGTCCGCCCTCTCACGCCGCGACGCCCTGCTCGCCCTCGGCGCCGCCGCCGCGGCCGGTGCCGCGTCTCCGCTGGCCGCCGCGTCAGCCGAACGGAGCGCGGGTGGCCTGTCGGCCAGCACGGTGCGCGCCGGCCGGCTCAGTCAGTCGGTGGCGCGCTGGTGCTTTGCCCGGACCCCGATCAACGATCTGTGCGCGTCGGCCAAGAGCATGGGGCTGATGGGCATCGATCTGCTGGGCGCCGACGAATGGCTGGTGCCCAAGCAATACGGCCTGCAGTGCACGATGGGCAACAGCTTCGGCACGATCCCGGTGGGCTTCAACCGGCTCAATCAGCACGACAAGCTGGTGGCCGACGGGGAAGCGATGATCCCGCAGGCCGCCGCGGCCGGCGTGCACAAGATCGTGGTGTTCAGCGGCAATCGAGGCGGGATGTCCGACGGCGAAGGGATCGCGAACTGCATCACGGGGCTCACGCGACTCATGCCGACGGCCGAGAAGCATGGCGTCGTGCTGTGCATGGAAATGCTGAACAGCAAAGTGGATCACAAGGACTACCATGCCGATCACACGGCGTGGGCGGTCGAGGTGGCGAAAGGGGTGAACTCACCAAGCTTCCGCCTCCTGTACGACATCTACCACATGCAGGTGATGGAAGGGAATGTGATCGCCACGATCAAGGACAATCTCCCGTGGATCGCGCACTTCCATACGGCAGGTGTACCGGGACGGAATGAGATCGATGGCGGGCAAGAGCTGAATTACCGCGGGATCGCCGAGTTCATTGCGGGGACGGGATACCGAGGGGTGTTTGCGCATGAGTTCATGGCGAAGAGGGAGGGGATGAAATCATTACGGGAGGCAGTGGAGGTTTGTACTGTTTGAGCTGTGGGCTGTGGGCTGTGGGCCGTGGGCCTTGGGCCTTGGGCGATGGGCCTTGGGCTGTGGGGGAACTACAGTTGTCAGATGACTGGATTCGGTTGCCAGAGGACAGACTTCAGTCTTTCAGGCGTTTGATGAGGTTGATGAGCATGCCTCGGATGCGACCGGCGTGATTGAGGAGTTCCTCTGCGGTGCCACTCGCGATGACGTGAGTATCGCGCGCCAACATCAGGTGATTGGTTGATTCGGTCGTTGAACCGAGCGCGATTGCGAGGAATCGTGCGAATTGGGGGTCGGTGAGCTGTCCCGCCCCCTCGGCGATGTTCGCAGGGATCGACTCCGCCGACGCCTGGAGCTGGGCCTTGAGGTTCGCTCGCCCTTTGGCCGTCTTGGCCAACGCGTGGTCAATCGCAATTGCGAACGAGTAGGCCTCATGCCACACGCGAAGTTTTCTGAAGTCTTGCATAGGGCCGAGTGTAGCGATTCGCTCGAAAGCCTCATCACCGGAACGACGCGAGCGTATTCCTCCGACCTCCGCCCTCGCTTCTGGCCCAAGGCCCAAGGCCCAAGGCCCAAGGCCCAAGGCCCAAGGCCCAAGGCCCAAGGCCCAAGGCCCAAGGCCCAAGGCCCAAGGCCCAAGGCCCAAGGCCCACCGCCCAGAGCCCCCAGCCCACAGCCCGTTCAGCCCCCAGCCCCACCTACGGAAAAACCCGTTGACAATTCTCCTTCCCCTCCCCCATACTACTGCCCAACCAGTACTGCCTTCCCCGCAGCTCACAGCCGCCCGCTATGACCGACGTCCATTTCCCCCCCCGCGAACTCGCCGTCATGAGCGTCCTCTGGCGACTCGGCTCCGCCACGGTGGCCGACGTCCGCGACGCGATGGAGGAGGAGCTCGCCTATACCTCCGTCCTCTCCGCCCTGCAGACCCTCGAGGACAAAGGCTATGTGCGGCATGAAGCCGAGGGGCGCGCGTATCGCTACTTCCCCGCCATCGCGGCGGAGCGCGCGGGACGGAGTGCGCTGACGCGCATCAAGGACGCGATCTACCACGGGTCGGCCGAACGGATGTTCACGCAGTTCGTGTCGGATAAGCAGCTCTCGCGCGCGGAGCTCGAGCGCATGCGCGCGTTGCTCGACGAGCGACTGGGTGACGACGCATGACCCCTGCCCTCCTCATCGGCTGGATGACGCAGGCGATCGTGGTCAGCGCCCTGCTCGCCCTCGCCGCGCTGCTGCTGCAGCGGCTCGCCGGTCGCGCCGTGCCGAACCGGCTCATCTGGAGCGGCGCGCTGTTCTCGTCGCTCGTGCTCGTGCTCGTGGCGCCGCTTCGCACCGCCCCGCCAACGGTCGCCACGGTCCCTGAGCGCGTGATCATCGGCGCGCCCATCGCGGCCGCGTCCACAACGTCTCCTGCCCTCTGGCGCGTGGTGCTGCACACGTGGTCGTCCACCGTCGACCGCGTGCTCACCGCCCCCGTGCAGTGGAGCGCCACTACCATCGGCGGTGCGCTCGATCGTGCCCCGGTCGCGGCGCGCGTGGCGGTGACCGCCGTGTGGCCCCTCTCCACGCTCCTCGTGCTGGCCGCGTTCGGCGTGAGCTATCGCCGACACCGTGCGGAGCTCGCCCGATCCGAACGTCACGCCATCGCCGGCGTGACCGTGCACGTCACCGACGCCCTCGGCCCCGCGGTGATCGGCGTGCGCAACCCGCGCATTGCGGTGCCAGCCTGGCTGCTGGAGCGCTCCGCGCACGAACAGCGGCTCGTGATCACGCACGAACAGTCGCACATCGCCGCGCACGATCCGCTGCTCCTGCTCGCGGCCTGTCTCGCGGTCGCGCTGATGCCGTGGAACCCGATCGCCTGGTTCGCCCTCGCCCGTTTACGTCTGGCCATCGAGCTCGATTGTGACCGCCGGGTGCTCGGCACCGGTGCCTCACCGCGCCAGTATGGCCAGCTCCTGATCGCCTTGTCATCACACGTGCCGCGGTTCATGCACGGTGGTCTCGCCCGCACCCCGCTCGCCATCACCAGCCCCGCCTTTTCCTACCACGCATCACACCTCGAACGGAGACTGATCACCATGACCTCACGTCCCTCGCAGTTCCTTCGCTCCCGTCGTATCGGCAGCGCCCTGCTGGCCGCCGTCGCCCTCCTCGCCGCCTGCGAATCGCAGCTGCCCACGGCGGCCGAGTTGCAGAACATGGACGTGAAGGGTGTGGAGACGCGCGTCGCGCAGGTGACCAAACTCGACACCACCAAGGTCATTTACTTGGTGGACGGCAAGCAGGTCACGCGTGCCGAAGCCAATGCGCTGTCGGCCGACAAGATCGCGACGGTGAACGTGCGCGGCGGCAAGGCACAGGAAATTCGCATTCTCACGAAGGGCAGCTTGCTACCGTCGGCCGTCCTCAACGGCGCACCCGCCCGGGTCGTCGAAGTCTCCGGATCCGCCAAGAAGCCGTTCACCGGCCTGCTGATCGTCGACGGGAAGACCGTGGAATCGTCGACGCTGAACGCCATCAGCCCCGATTCGATCGAATCCATCGAGGTCATGAAGGGCGAGGCCGCCAAGGCCATGTACGGCGAGGCCGGGGCCAATGGTGTCATCAAGGTGACGACCAAGAAGAAATAGCTTGCGGTTTTCGCCGGATCGTCCGATACTGAAAAACATGACCGCGCCCATCACGGCAGTTTCGCGACTTATCAGCCTTATTCCGGC
>CANJOX010000370.1 GCA_947475795.1 Gemmatimonadota bacterium | reverse complement strand
TGGCCGCCACGGACGACGCGGTGCTGCGTCTCGCCCCGCGTGGTGGGGTGGAGCCGGTGCGCGAGGACCGGCTCGATGTGCGGCAGGTGGGGCGCGTGACCGGCGTGGCGATCGACGAGCGCACGATGTGGCTGGCCGGAACGGATGGCGTGCTCATCGTGTCGCGGCGGGATGGCGCGACGCGGGTGCTGCGCGTGCCGGCCGATCTGCCGGGACCGGCGCTGGCGCTGCTGGCCACGCGCGACTGGTTGTGGGTGGGGACGCCGCAGGGGCTGATCCGCCTACGGCGGCGCGGTGACGGGGGACTGCCGTGAGCGTGGCGCCGCGTCCGCATCAGGCCATGCGGGAAGGGGCCGAGTTCGACACGATCCGCGCGCTGATGGCGCGGTGGGGTGATCTCGCCGTGGACATTGGCGATGACGCCGCTGTGCTGGCACCGCCGGCCGGTGGCACGCGCGTGGTGAGCGTGGACGCGTGCGTGGAGGACGTGCACTTTCGCCGCGGGTGGATCACGGCGCACGACGTGGGGGTGCGGGCGGCCTCGGCGGCGCTGAGCGATCTGGCGGCCATGGGCGCGCGGGCCGAGTGCGTGCTGATCGCGTTCGTGGTCCCTGACGCGTGGCGTGACCGACTCACCGACGTGGCCGATGGCATGGGCGTCGTGATCCGCGCGGCCGGTGCCCGCATCGTGGGGGGTAACCTCAGCCATGGGGCCGAGTTTTCGATCACGACCACCGTGATCGGCGCGGCGGCGCGGGTGGTGCCGCGCAGCGGCGCGCGCCCCGGTGATGTGGTGGTGGTGACCGGCGTGCTGGGCGGCCCCGGCGCGGCCGTGCGGGCGTGGGAGGCGGGCGAGCACCCCACGGCATGGTGTCGGGCGCGCTTCGCGTCCCCGGCGCCGCGCTGGGCCGAAGGCGAGGCGCTGGCGGCCGCCGGCGCCACCGCCATGATCGACCTCAGCGACGGGCTGGCGGGCGACGCCCGCCACATCGCCGCCGCGAGCGGCGTGCGGTTGGTGCTCGACGCGACGCGGGTCCCCGTTGGCCCCGGCGTGCCCGTGGCGCTGGCGATGCAGAGCGGGGAGGAGTACGAGCTGCTGGCCACCATGCCGGCCGCGGCGTACGAACCACTCGCCGCCCGCTGGGCCGACGTGTCGTCGGTGCCACTCACCGTGGTGGGGTACGTGGACGCGGCCGATGGCGCATCGGATGGCGCGTCCGACGCAACACCCTCGCCACCGGCCGGGTTCGATCATTTCGCGTTGCCCCCCGACGTGCGTTGAATTCGGGTCCGGAGTCGGCGACCTTGCAGTGATGCGAACCGCCTTCACCACGCTGGCCCTACTGGCCGGAACCGTCCTGTTCGGCACCGTGACGCTGCTGGCGGAGCTGCTGGGGCGTCCGCATGGCCCCGACAGCATCTTTGCGAAGACGCCGCGCTGGTGGGCGTCCTGGCTGCTGGGCGCGGCCGGCGTGAAAGTGGTGGTGCACGGCCGCGAGGGACACGCCGACGGGGCGCCGCGCGTGTTCATCGCCAATCACGTGAGTTGGTTCGACATCCCCGCCATGATCGCCGCGCTGCCGCACTACGGTTTTGTGGCCAAGCGCGAACTCGAGCGCGTGCCGTTCTTCGGTCGCGCGGCGCGTGCGGTGGGTGTGATCTACATCGATCGCGAGAACCGCAAAGCGGCCTTCAGCGCCTACGAAGACGCGGCGGCCAAGATCCGCGCCGGTCAGTCGGTGCTGGTGTACCCCGAGGGCACCCGCGGTGACGAGTACGCGCTGCGTCCGTTCAAGAAAGGCCCGTTCGTGCTGGCCATCGGGTCGGGGGCGCCGGTGGTGCCGGTGGTGATTTACGGCACCATCGAAGTGAATCCGCGTCGCGAATTCCGGGCGTCGCCCGGCACGGTGCACGTGCACCTGCTCGAACCGGTCCCGACCGTGGGGCTCACTTACGCCGATCGCAACGGGCTGGCCGATCGCGTCCGTGAGCGCATGGCGGAGTGCCTGCATACACATTACGGCGTCACGTCAGCGCCCGAACCGGTGCGCGCCGCCCGTTCCCCGTCGCCGCGCACGTCCGAGCCCGAGCCCGACTTTTCCACCTAGTTCCCGCTGCACTCACCACGCGACACTCACCACTCAAGACTGATTTATATGGCCTCCATCGTTTCCGTCAGCGCGCGCGAAATTCTCGACAGCCGCGGTAATCCCACGGTCGAAGTGGACGTGATCCTCGAAACCGGCAGCGCGGGGCGCGCGGCGGTGCCGAGCGGCGCCAGCACCGGCGAGCGTGAAGCCGTGGAGCTGCGCGACGGCGACCCGGCGCGCTACGGCGGCAAGGGCGTGCTCACCGCGGTGAACAACGTGAACACCGAGATCAACGACGCGCTCGAGGACATGGATGCGACCGATCAGATCGCGATCGACCGCGCGCTGATGGATCTCGACGGCACGGAGAACAAGGGGCGCTTGGGCGCCAACGCGATGCTGGGCGTGTCGATGGCCGTGGCGCGCGCGGCGGCGCTCGAAGTCGGGCTGCCGCTGTATCGCTACCTCGGCGGCCCGATGTCGCGCACGCTGCCGGTGCCGATGATGAACATCCTCAACGGCGGCGCGCACGCGACGAACACGGTGGACTTCCAGGAGTTCATGATCGTGCCCGTGGGCGCGGAGACGTTCAGCGACGGCCTGCGCATGGGCACGCAGGTGTTCCATTCGCTCAAGAAGGTGCTGGTGGCGCGCAAGCTGTCCACGGGCGTCGGCGACGAAGGTGGCTTCGCGCCCAACCTCGCCAGCGATGAAGACGCGCTGAAGGTGATCATCGAGGCGATCGAGGCGGCGGGGCTGCGCCCCGGCCACGATGTTGCCCTCGCGCTCGACGTGGCGGCCAGCGAGATGTTCCAGGGTGGCCAGTACCACTTCAAGAAGAGCGGCGGCGCGTCGCTCAGCCCGCAGGCGCTCGCCGACAAGTACGCCGGCTGGCTGGAGAACTATCCGATCGTGTCGATCGAAGACGGCATGGCCGAGAACGATTGGGACGGTTGGAAGTACCTCACCGAACTCGTGGGCGATCGCTGCCAGCTGGTGGGTGACGATCTGTTCTGCACGAACAGCGAAATTCTCGCCAAGGGGATCGAGGCGCAGGTCGCGAACGCGATTCTGGTGAAGGTCAACCAGATCGGCACGCTCACCGAAACGTTCGAAGCCATCGAGCTCGCGCGCGCGGCGGGCTACAACGCGATCATCTCACATCGCAGCGGCGAAACCGAAGACACGTTCATCGCCGATCTCGCGGTGGCGACGCAGGCCGGACAGATCAAGACCGGCGCGCCGTCGCGCAGCGACCGCGTGGCGAAGTACAACCAGCTGCTGCGCATCGAAGAGCAGCTGGAAGGGTACGCCGAGTATCCGGGCGGCGCGCTGTTCGGTCTGTAGTCACGGATGACGCCCCTGATGAAGCGTGTGGCGTGGGGCGTTGGTGCGCTCGCCGTGCTCGTGTACGCGATCGAGGGCGGCGAGTACGGCACGTCCGACCTGCTGGCGCAGCGCGAGCGGCAGCAGGTGCTCACGCGGGATGTGGAGGCGCTGGCGCACGATGTGGACTCGTTGCGTCGCGAACTCGCGGCAGTCACGCGTGATCCCGCGCGGCTCGAGCGCATGGCGCGCGAGGAGTGGGGGATGGTGAAGGGCGAGAAGGAGCTGCTGTACCGCATGCGCGTGGACACCGCGCGCACGCCGTGATCGGTGATGCGTAATCGGTGCGTTGGGGTTGACTCTCAGCGATCGCACGCTAGCTTCTTCTTTCTGACGCGGGGTGGAGCAGCCTGGTAGCTCGTCGGGCTCATAACCCGAAGGTCGCGGGTTCAAATCCCGCCCCCGCCATCTGCACTCGGCCGGTCCGCAAGGGCCGGCCGTTTGCGTCCCGCCACTCGAGTTTTGGGTTTGCGATCGGGTGGGGATTGTGAGAAATTTGGAAGCGTCAGTACGAAGTGGGGCAGGGTAGCTCAGCC
>CANJOX010000369.1 GCA_947475795.1 Gemmatimonadota bacterium | reverse complement strand
TCCTCACCGGCGCAAACCATCGTGACGCTCTCGCCGGCCTCGGTGGCGCCGGGCGGTTCCGTCACGGTCACCGTCACGATTCGCGATGCCTGGGGCAACCCGGTGCTGAACGCCACGCCGGATCTCCTCAAGGGGACCCCGGGAGCAGGCACGCTGGGCGCGTTCACCTGCGTGAGCGGCGTGTGCACGGCGTCGTACGTGGCGCCGAGCACCGCCGGACCGTACCCGCTGCCGTTCACGATCGGCGGACAGCCGCTCTCCCCGCCGACCGTCACGGTCGTGGCGGGCGTCCCGGCACGCCTCGTCATCACCGGCAGCAGCACCCAGGTGGCCGGCACCACGCAGACCATTACCCTCCGCGCCCTCGATGCGGCGGGCAACGTGGTCACGAACTACACGGGCCTGAAGTCGCTCCAGTTCTCCGGTGCCTCGTCGGCGCCAAACGGGACGGCGCCCGATGTGGCCGGCCTCCGGTTCGGGACGGCCACCGCCGTGACGTTCGAGAACGGCGTGGCTACGGTCGCGCTGCGTCTCTTCGCGGCAGAAACGGCCATCATCGCCGCAACCGACGGCACGGTTTCCAGCGCGGGCGCTGACCGCCTCACCGTGGTGGTGTCCCCCGGCGCGGCCGCACGGCTCGCGGTGCTGGGCGCGTCCACGCAGCCGGCAGGCAGCACACAGAGCATGTTGATCGTCGCCTCGGACACCTGGGGGAACCGCGCCACCTCGTACACCGGCGTCAAGTCCCTCACGTTCAGCGGCGCGTCCGTCGCCGGTGGCTCCAACGCGCCACTGGTCGGCGCCACCGCCTTCGGGACGGCCACGAGCGTCACGTTCGTGAACGGCGCCGCGGCGAATGTGCCGATGACGCTGTACGCCGTGGAAACGGCGGTCATCGCGGCCACCGACGGCACGATCTCGGCCGCGGGCACGTCCCGCCTCTCGGTCGTCGTTACCGCGGGCGCCGTCTCGGCCAGCACCAGCACCTTGGCCCTCTCCGCGTCCGTCCTGACGCCCGGGCAGCAGGTGACCGTGACGGTCACGCTGCGCGACGCCTCCGGTAACATCGTCACGTCGGCCAACGCCTCGTCGTTCTCGGGCGCGGTCAGCGGCGGCATGTTGGGCTCGTGGAATTGCACCAACGGCGTGTGCACCGCGACCTACACCGCCCCGCTGGTCGCGGGCGGACAGACCATCTCGGCGCAGATCGGCGGCACCGATATCGTGAACAGCCCGGCCGCGGTGACCGTGGTGCCCGGTGCGGCGTCGCGCTTCGTGATCACCGGCGCCGCTTCGCAGAATGCGGGTGCGTCGCAGAACATCACCATCCGCGCGCTCGACGCGTACGGCAACATCGCCACCGGCTACGCCGGGGCGAAGAATCTCACCTTCAGCGGCGCGAACGCCTCGCCGGCCAGCAACGCCCCGACGGCTAGCGCGACGGCCTTCGGCACCACCACCTCGGTGAGCTTCACCGCCGGTGAAGCGACCGGCGTGGCGCTGGTGCTGTACAAGACGGAAACGGCGGTGGTCGCCGCCACGGACGGCAGCGTGTCGGCCACCGGCGCCGACCGACTCTCGGTCACCGTGGCGGCTGCGGCGGCGTCGGCGGCGCAAAGCACGCTGGCCGTGTCGCCCACCAGCGTCGCCCCCGGCGGGACGGCCACGGCCACGGTCACGGTGCGCGATGCGTACGGCAACGTGATCACCAACGCCACCTCGTCGGCCTTCTCCTCGTCCACCAGCGGCGGCTCGCTGGGCGCGTTCAACTGCACGGCGGGTGTCTGCACGGCCACGTACACGGCACCGCTTGTGGTCGGCGCGAAGACGATCTCGGCCACGATCGGTGGTACGGACATCGGCAACAGCCCCGCCACGGTCACGGTGACCGCGGGTGCGGCAGCGCGCCTGGTCATCACCGGTGCGGCCACGCAGAACGCGGGCGCCTCGCAGAACATCACCATCCGTGCGATCGACGCGAACGGCAACATCGCGACCGGCTACGCCGGCTCGAAGAACCTCACCTTTAGCGGGGCAAGCGCCTCGCCGGCGAGCAACGACCCGACGGCCAGCGCCACGGCCTTCGGGACCACCACCGCGGTGACCTTCACCGCCGGTGAAGCCACCGGTGTGGCGCTGGTGCTGTACAAGGCGGAAACGGCGGTGGTGGCCACCACCGACGGCAGCATCTCGACGACCGGCTTCGACCGGCTCACTGTCACGGTCAGCGCCGGCGTGTCCTCGCGCTTCGTGATCACCGGCGCGGCCTCGCAGACCGCGGGCGCCTCACAGAACATCACCATCCGCGCGCTCGACGCGTACAGCAACGTCGCGACCGGCTACGCCGGGGCGAAGAACCTCACCTTCAGCGGCGCGAACGCTTCGCCGGCGAGCAACGCCCCGACGGCCAGCGCGACGGCCTTCGGCACCACGACCTCGGTGACCTTCACTGCCGGTGAAGCCACCAGTGTGCCGATGGTGCTGTATAAGACGGAGACGGCGGTGATCGCGGCCACGGACGGCAGCGTCTCGGCCACCGGTGCTGACCGGCTCTCGGTCACCGTGGCGGCCGCGGCTGCCTCGGCGGCGCAGAGCACACTGGCCGTGTCGCCCACCAGCCTCGCCCCCAGCGGGACGGCCACGGCCACGGTCACGGTCAAGGATGCCTACGGCAACGTGATCACCAACGCCACGTCGTCGGCCTTCTCCTCGTCCACCAGCGGCGGCTCGCTGGGCGCGTTCAACTGCACGGCGGGCGTCTGCACCGCCACCTACACCGCGCCGATCCTGGCCGGGGCGAAGACGATCTCGGCCACCATCGGTGGTACTGACATCGGCAACAGCCCGGCCACGGTCACGGTGACCGCCGGCGCGGCGGCGCGCTTCGTGATCTTCGGTGCGGCCACGCAGAACGCGGGCGCGTCGCAGAACATCACGATCCGTGCGCTCGATGCGAACGGCAACGTCGCGACCGGTTACACCGGGGCGAAGAACCTCACCTTCAGCGGGGCCACTACCTCGCCGACGAGCAACGCCCCGACGGCCAGCGCGACGGCCTTCGGGACCACCACCTCGGTGACCTTCACCGCCGGTGAAGCCACGGGTGTGGCGCTGGTGCTGTTCAAGGCGGAAACGGCGGTGATCGCGGCTACGGACGGCAGCGTCTCGGCCACCGGCGCCGACCGGCTCGATGTCACGGTGGCGGCGGTTGCCGCCTCCGCGGCGCAGAGCACCCTGAGCGTGTCGCCGACCACGGTCGCGGCCGGCGGGACGGCCACGGCCACGGTGACGGTGCGCGATGCCTACGGCAACGTGATCACTAACGCCACGTCGTCGGCCTTCTCCTCGTCCACCAGCGGCGGCTCGCTGGGCGCGTTCAACTGCACGGCGGGTGTCTGCACCGCTACGTATACCGCGCCGATCCTGGCGGGGGCGAAGACGATCTCGGCCACCATCGGTGGCACGGACATCGGCAACAGCCCGGCCACGGTCACGGTGACCGCCGGCGCGGCGGCGCGCTTCGTAATTCTGGGCGCGGCCACGCAGGTCGCGGGTGCGTCGCAGAACATCACGATCCGTGCGCTCGATGCGAACGGCAACATCGCCACCAGCTACACCGGGGCGAAGACGCTCACGTTCAGTGGGGCGAGCGTCTCGGCCAACAGCAACGCGCCGACGATCGGCAGCACCGCCTTCGGCACCGGAACATCGGTGACGTTCGCGAGCGGCGAGGCCACCCTCGTGGCCATGACGCTCTACACCGCGGAGACGGCCGTCATCGCGACCACCGACGGCAGCGTGTCGGCCACCAGCACCGATCGACTCACCGTGACGGTGAGTGCCGACAACGCGAGCCCGGTGGTCACCGACATCACCGCGGCGCCCACGTCCATTGTGGCGAACAGCACCTCGGAATCGACGCTGTCGATCACGCTGAAGGACGCCTACGGCAACGCCACCACGTCGGTCGCAAGCCCGGGGACCGTTGCACTCGTCAAAACGACGGGCACGGG
>CANJOX010000368.1 GCA_947475795.1 Gemmatimonadota bacterium | reverse complement strand
GCGATGTCACGGAACGGTGCGTAGTTCGGCACGATGCTGATGCGCGAGTCGCGGTCCTGCGGGCCACTCCCGCTGATGGTGACGACGGCGGGCATCTTCGCCGCACCCTTCGGCCGTGTGAGCGTGCCGGCCAACGTGTAGCCGCGCGACGTGGGAATGACCACGTCTTCGGCGGTGTACGGCGCGTTGGCCGGGGCGCCGTAGTCGATCTTGGCGGGTGCGCCGGAGGCGCTTGTGGCGCCGGCGGTGCGCACCACGCGCAGATTCTGCGCGGGGATGAACATCTCACGCGGGCCGCCGTTGATGTCCCACAGAATGCGCACGTCCATCCCGGCAATGGACATTACGGTGGTATCGCCGTGCTCGGCCACGGTGGCCGTCATGGTGCGGCCGCCGTTGGTGAGAAACACCGGCAGCGTGGCCTTCTTCGCGCCGCGCGCATGATCCGCCATGAGCGCGGTGTGCAACACACTGTTGCCCACCAGCGCGACCGCCCCGCTCGCGCTGAGCAGTGCCTGTTCGTTGGTGGTGCCGTTGGCGGAGATGGTGAGTTTCGCGCTGTCACCGACCATGTGGACGACGATGTTCTGCGTGGGCAGCCCGGTGGTCGGGGTGCCCGGCGCGAACACGGCCAGGGTGAGGCGGCCGGGATTGGTATTCGTATGCTGCTGCTCCCAACGCATGACCGGTGCGCCGCGCATGGTGAGCAGTCCCACGATGGACGACGGACCCGGGGTGACCATTTCGGTGCCGAGCGTATCGGTGCCGCGCAGATACACGAAGTGGTACGCCAGGGCGGGTTGCGCGTGGGCGGTGGTCGCGAGGATGGTGCCCAGCAGGAGCGCCAGCACGGCCAGCAGCAGCGCGATGGCGCCGCCGCGCGGCGAGCGTTTGAAGAGGAGATGCAGCATGGGAGGGTGCGGTGCGGGTTATGCGGACTCGTGATCGACGTTGTCGACCGGGGTGTTGCGGTCAGCCGGCGCCTGCGGCGCCACGCGTCCGGCCTGCCGGAGGGCGTGGCGCAGCAGGAACTCGATCTGTCCGTTCATACTGCGCAGGTCATCGTCGGCCCAACGCTGGACGGCGTCGAGCACCTCGCGGTCCACGCGCAGCAGGAATGACTTGCGGTCAGCCATGATCCATCGCTCCGGTGATCAGGAGTACAGCGTCCCGGTGTTCACCACCGGTTGGGCGGCGCGATCGGAACAGAGCACGACGAGCAGATTGCTGACCATGGAGGCTTTGCGTTCATCGTCGAGGGTGACGATCTGCCGTGCGGAGAGGGCGTCGAGCGCCATCTCCACCATGCCGACGGCGCCTTCCACGATCGTCTGCCGCGCGGCCACGATGGCGCTGGCCTGCTGCCGCTGCAGCATCGCCGCCGCGATCTCCGGGGCGTACGCTAAGTGACTGATGCGCGCCTCGAGCACCTCGACTCCCGCCTTGCCGAGCCGGTCGTGCAAGGCTTCGAGCAGTCCCTTGGACACTTCCATCGGGTGCGTGCTGAGCGCGATCGCATCGTCGCCATGGTGGTCGTACGGATACGATGACGCCAGCGCGCGCACCGCCGACTCGCTCTGGACCGCGACGTACTGGACGTAGTCGTTGACTTCAAAGCTGGCTTCCGCGGTGTCGATCACCTTCCAGACCACGATGGCGCCGATTTCCACCGGGTTCGAGCGCGCGTCGTTCACCTTGAGCTTGTTGGTCTCGAAGTTCCGGATGCGCAGCGACACGGCCGTCTTGGTCATGAACGGATTGGTGAACCAGAGGCCGGGATTCTTGGCAGTGCCTTTGTACTTCCCGAAGAGCGTGAGGACTTTGCCTTCGTTGGGGGCGACGGTGAAGAAGCCGGGGGTGGCGAGGAGGCCGGCGGCGAGGAGGAGGATGCCGCCAATGGCGTGGAGGCCGTCTTCGTAGCGGGCGCCCAGGTAGAACATGAAGGCACCGCCAAGGAGGGCGATGGTGACGAACACGGCCATGAGGAGGCCGGGGGAGGGGCGGGCCTCGACTTCGCGGAACATGATGGGAGCCTCTGTGGAGGATTGGTATTGAAGTGATATCACTTCAGTATCGCACTACGGGAGGGGGAGGGGGAGGTTTCAGGCGGGGGCTGTGGGCTGTGGACTGTGGGTCCTAGGCCGTCGGCCGTGGGCCGTGGGCCGTGGGCCGTGGGTCTCCTTGAGAACTCAGAGCTGAATACTGCAGGAACCCCATGGCTCATGGCCCAAGGCCCATGGCACTCGGCCCACAGCCCACAGCCCACAGCCGTCCGAAAAACCAGTCTTGCCAGCAGCGGAATGCGGAGCAATAGTCGCATGCTGTGGCCCCGTCCCCTGTATCTGGAGAGCATGTCGTGAAACGATTTTCCCCACGGTTGGCAGTCGCTGCCGCCGTTCTGCTACCCTGTGTCTCCGCCGGTGCGCAACCGGCCCGTCCCGTTGCCCGTGCGGCCGCCCGTCCTGCGGCCATTGCGCCACTGGCTGCCCCGTTCGACACCGGTGCGCTCTCGGCGATCAAGTGGCGCGAGATCGGCCCGTTCCGTGGTGGTCGCTCGGCGGCGGTGGCGGGCAGTGTGGCCCGTCCCAAGGAATACTGGATGGGCACCGTCGGCGGCGGCGTGTTCAAGTCGGTCGACGGCGGCGATAACTGGGCGCCGATGACCGACAAGTATTTCGGCGGCACGATCGGCAGCATCGGTGTCGCGCCCAGCAACCCCGACGTCGTGTACGTGGGCGGCGGCGAGTTCACGATTCGCGGCAACGTGTCCCACGGCGATGGCGTCTGGAAGACGACCGATGGCGGCAAGACATGGACGAACATCGGCCTGAACGACACGCGGCAGATCTCGCGCCTGCTGGTGCATCCCACCAACCCTGACGTCGCCTACGTGGCGGCGCAGGGACATGCCTGGGGCCCGAACGCCGAGCGCGGCGTGTTCCGCACCAAGGACGGCGGCAAGAACTGGACGAAGGTGCTGTTCCGCGACGATTCCACCGGCGCAGCCGACCTCGCGATGGATCCGAGCAACCCGAACGTGCTGTACGCCGGCTTCTGGCAGATGCATCGCAAGCCGTGGATGCTCGTGTCGGGCGGCAAGGGCTCGGGGCTGTTCAAGAGCACCGATGGCGGCGATACGTGGACGGAGATCACCAAGCACAAGGGGTTGCCTGCCGGACTGTGGGGCAACATCGGCCTCACCGTGAGCGGCGCCAATACGCAGCGCATCTACGCGCTCATCGAGGCCGATGAGGGCGGGGTGTTCCGCAGCGACGACGGCGGCGCCACGTGGGCGCGCGTGAACGACGAACGTAAGTTGCGTCAGCGCGCCTGGTACTACTCGAAGATCTACGCCGATCCGAAGAATCCCGATCTCGTGTACGCCAGCAACGTGCAGTTCCAGGTGTCGCGCGACGGTGGCAAGACGTGGAGCAACATCAACACGCCGCACGGCGACTCGCACAATCTCTGGATCGCGGGCGACAACGGCGATCGCATGATCGAAGCGAACGACGGCGGCGCGAACGTGAGCACCGACGCCGCGAAGACGTGGACGGCGCAGGACTTCAATACCGCGCAGTTCTATCACGTGACCACCACCAACCACTTCCCGTACAAGATCTGCGGCGCGCAGCAGGACAACAGCACGCTCTGCGGTCCGTCACGGGCGGCCGGTGGCATCACGATCGACATGTGGCAGGACGCGGGCGGCGGCGAGTCGGGCTTCATTGCTGCCCTGCCGAACAATCCGGACATCGTGTTCGCCGGCAGCTACGGCGGATACCTGACGCGCAAGGATATGCGCACCGGTCTCGCGCGCGACATCAATCCGTGGCCGCTCAACCCGATGGGCCACTCGGCCATCGACTCGAAGTACCGCATGCAGTGGACCTTCCCGATCGCCGTGAGCCCGCACGACGCGAAGACGGTGTACGTGGGGTCGAACGTGCTCTTCAAGACCACGAACGAAGGCGACAGCTATACGGCCATCAGCCCCGATCTGTCGCGCAACGATC
>CANJOX010000367.1 GCA_947475795.1 Gemmatimonadota bacterium | reverse complement strand
TCACCCTGCAGGCGTCGGGACAGCTTCGCAACGCCACCGAGTTCCGCAATCTGGTGGTCGCCATGCGCAACGGCGCGCCGATCCGCCTCGGCGAGCTCGGCACGGTCATCGATGGCTTGCAGAACATGCGCGGCATGAGCGAGATCAACGGACGTGCCAACACCGCGCTCTCGATCATCCGTCAGCCCGGTGTCAACACGGTGGACGTGGCCGAAGGGGTGAAGGCGGTGCTCGAACAGATCACGCCGCAGCTGCCGCCCAGCGTCAGTATTGTGCCGATCTTCGACCGGTCCGAGTCGATCAAGCACAGCGTCGACGACGTCAAGTTCACGCTCGTCCTCACGATCGGTCTCGTCGTGATGGTGATCTTCCTGTTCCTCCGCAACCTCCGCGCGACCATCATCCCGTCGCTTGCGCTGCCGTTCTCGCTGATCGGCACCTGCACGGTGATGTGGATGCTCGGCTACAGCCTCGACAATCTGTCATTGATGGCGCTCACCCTCGCCGTCGGCTTCGTCGTCGACGACGCGATCGTGATGCTCGAGAACATCGTGCGGCACATCGAGATGGGGAAGACGCCGCGGCAGGCCGCGCTCGACGGGTCGAAGGAGATCAGCTTCACGATCCTCTCGATGACGCTCTCGCTCGTGGCTGTGTTCATCCCGCTGCTGTTCATGCCGGGCCTCGTGGGGCGTCTGTTCCGCGAGTTCGCGGTCACGATTGGTGTCGCGATTCTCGTGTCCGGCTTCGTCTCGCTCACGCTGACGCCGATGCTGGCGGCGCGCTTTCTCCGCGAGGGGGAAGGGCACGCGCCAAGCGACGGCAAGTGGCGCTCGGTCGAGCGGGTGTATCAGGCCACCGAAAGCGGGTACGTGCGCTCGCTCGCGTGGGTCATGAACCACCGCGGCCTGGCGATGCTATTCAGTGCGTTCACGCTCGTTGCGACCGTCGGGCTGTTCATGTTCATCCCGAAGGGCTTCCTCCCGTCGGAAGACACCGGCCGCCTGCAGGGATCCATCGAGGGGCCCGAAGGCATCGGCTACGAGGCGCTGTCGGCGAAGATCCGTGAAGTGGCGGCGATCATCCAGAAGAGCCCCAACGTCAAGTACACGCTCGCTTCGATCGGCGGCGGTCCCGGTGGCGGCGGGTCCAATAGTGGACGCCTGCAGCTCACGCTCAGCGACGATCCGAAGCGGCCGCACGTGGACCAGATCATGCGCGAACTCACCCGCGCCACGTCGCGGGTGCCCGGGGTGCAGGTGTTCTTCCGCAATCCGCCGCCCATCAACATCGGCGGCCGTCGTGGCAACAGCGCGTATCAGGTGTCGCTGCAGGGGCCGGACATCGCCGAGCTGTACACGTCGGCGCGCGCCCTGGAAGCACGGATGCGTGAGCTGCCGGAGCTCGAAAACATCTCGAGCGACCTGCAGGTCGGGAACCCGCAAGTCGGGATCCAGATCGACCGCGAGCGTGCCTCTTCGCTGGGGCTGACGGCCACGCAGATCGAGAACGCGCTGTACAACGCCTATGGCTCACGACAGGTCTCCACGATCTACACGCAGACCAACCAGTATCAGGTCATCCTCGAGCTCAAGGAAGCGTTCCAGAAGGACCCCGCGTCGCTGAGCCAGCTGTTCGTACGGTCCAACACGGGCAACCTCGTGCAGTTGGGATCGGTGGCCACCTTCACCAAGGGGGTCGGGCCGCAGAGCATCCAGCACAACGGTCAGTTGCCGGCCGTGTCGATCAGCTTTGCGACCCGGCCCAACGTAGCGCTCGGGACGGCGGTCGATGCCGTGAACCGCGAAGCGCGCGCCGTGCTGCCGCCCGACGTGACACCGGTGCTCTCGGGTGATACACAGGCGTTCGCCCAGGCGCAGAGTGGACTGTTGGCCCTGCTGTTTGTCGCGATCTTCGTGATCTACGTGGTGCTCGGCATCCTGTACGAGAGCTTCATCCACCCGATTACGATCCTCTCCGGCCTGCCGTTTGCCGCGCTCGGCGCGCTCATCACGCTGCTGATCTTCGGCAAGGATCTCAGCGTGTACTCGTACGTCGGCATCATCATGCTGATCGGCCTCGTGAAGAAGAACGCCATCATGATGATCGATTTCGCGATTGATGCGGAGCGCGAGCGCGGCATGTCCGCGAGCGATGCCATCGTGGAGGCGGCGCGGGTGCGCTTCCGTCCCATCACGATGACCACGCTGGCCGCCCTCATGGGGACGCTGCCGATTGCCATCGGCTTCGGTGCCGGGGCGGAGTCACGGCAGCCGCTCGGGCTCGCGGTGGTGGGTGGCCTGGCGTTCTCGCAGTTGATCACGCTCTACGTCACGCCCGTCGTGTACAGCCTGCTCGACCAGCTGCAACAGCGGCGCCGGCAGGCGAAAGCCTCCAGCGCGCGCGGCGGGAGCATGGAGCCGATGCCGGTGGCGGGTGACTGACCCGCGACGGTGACCGAAACAGCGAACGGCCGTCGGCATCTGCCGGCGGCCGTTCGCGCATCGGTCACCCACCCGCCCCGCGCCTAGAACTCGATCTGGGTGCCGAGTTCGACGACGCGGTTGGGGGGAATGCAGAAGAACTCCGTGGCCGACCGCGCGTTCCGCGCCATGATCGAGAAGATCACCTTGCGCCAGCGCGCCAGCGTGACCGTGTCGCCGGGCTTGGCCGAGACGGGAATGAGCCGCTCGCGTCCCAGGAAATAGCTCGTCTCCATCGGCTTGCAGCGGATCCCCATCTGGTCCACCACTTCGAGCACGTTGGGCACGTTCGGCGTCTGCATGAAGCCGTAGGACGCCACCACGCGCCAGAAGCCGTGCCCCAGCGGGATTACGCGCACGCGCTCGGCGGCGGTGGTCTCCGGCACATCGGCCGTTTTCACCGACACCAGCAGCACGCGTTCATGCAGCACCTTGTTGTGCTTCAGGTGGTGCAGCAGCACCGGCGGTACGCCGTCATCGCTGCCGGTCATGAACACGGCGGTGCCGGGCACGCGGTGCACGCTGGAGCTCTGTGCCCCGTCGATGAACAGCCCGATCGGCATGGCGCCCTCGGAAAGGCGCGCATTGAGCAGGGCGCGGCCGCGCTTCCACGTGAGCATGAGCAGGAAGAGCACGACGCCAAGGGCCATCGGCACCCAGCCGCCATGCATGAGCTTGACCACGTTGGCGCTGAAGAAGAACAGATCAACCACCAGGAACACCGACGCGAGCCCCGCCGCCTGCCACCATTTCCAGCGGAAGCGGATACGTGCGACGACGTAAAACAGCACGCTGGTGATCAGCATGGTGCCCGTGACCGCGATGCCGTACGCCGCCCCGAGTGCTGACGTGTTCTTGAAGAGCACGACGATGATGAGACAGCCCACGGCGATGAAGTAGTTCACCTCGGGGATGTAGATCTGCCCCTCCTCGACCGTCGAGGTGTGCCGGATCTCGAGCCGCGGAATGAAGCCCAGCGCAATGCCTTGGCGCGTGACCGAGTACGCGCCCGAGATCATGGCCTGTGACGCCACGATCGCCGCCATCGTGGCCAGCACGATGAGCGGCAGGATCATCGCCTTGGGCGCGAGCAGGAAGAACGGATTCTCGACCGCCGCCGGATTGCGTACCAGCAGCGCGCCCTGACCGAAGTAATTGAGCAGCAGGGCTGGGAACACCAGCAGCAGCCACGCCGCACGAATGGGACGGATGCCGAAGTGTCCCATGTCGGCATACAAGGCCTCGCCACCGGTGATCACGAGCACCACGGAGCCGAGCACGAAGAACGCCAGCGAGCCATGCAGCTGGACGAAATGCACGGCGTACATGGGGTTCACCGCGCCAAGAATCCACGGCGACTGCATCAGTTCGCGCACGCCGAGGCCGGCGATCGTGATGAACCACAGCAGCATGATTGGGCCGAAGGCCTTGCCCATCAGATCCGTGCCGAATCGCTGCACGGCGAACAGCGATGTCAGGATCACCAGCGTGATCGGCACGATGTACTGCGCTACACTCGGCACAGCGATCTCGAGCCC
>CANJOX010000366.1 GCA_947475795.1 Gemmatimonadota bacterium | reverse complement strand
GTGACGGCCACCATGGCACTCGGGATGGGGACGAACACCATCCTGACACCGATGGCGACGCATCCGCACCTGACCGATTGGAACCCCGCCCGTGTGCAGGGGATCTTCGGATGGATGATGCTCTACCTGGCGGTCCTGACGGTCAGTCTGGTATGGCACGGGCTGGTGACGGTCCGCAACAAGAAGCAGCACCTCGAGAACCGCCGTTGGCCCAACGTGGGGCTCAATGTGCTGGTGATCGCGGTGGCGCTGCTCTGCGCCTATCGCGGCTGGCTGATTCACGAGCTGCTCATGATGGGCATCGCCGTGGTGGGCGTCGCGTCGGGGCTGACGAACCTCTGGTTCATCTACACGCCCTCCCCCTCGCGGATCGCCTATCAGCTGGAGCACGTGAAGGCGATCGTCGGCTCGGGTATTTCGGTGTACACGGCCTTCATGGCCTTCGGGTTCGTGCGCCTCATGCCCGATCGCGCACTCGATCCGCGCATGTGGGCGATCCCGCTCGTGGTCGGTCTGGCGCTGATCATCTACCACCAGGCGCGCCTCCGTCTCACGCAGCGCCGGCCGGCGCCGATGAGCACGCAGCGTGTCTGACCGCACCGCCGCCGCTCCGTTGTACCGTCCACCGGCACCCGTGCCGCGGGCGCCGGTCACGTCGCTCCTCCGGCTGCTCTGGCGTCGTCAGAAGGACCTGTTGAGCCTGCTCCCGGATCTCGCGTACCGCGAGATGGTGACGCCGCTGGGCTCCTCGCGGCGCGGCATCCTGCTGGTCAACGATCCGCTGTGGGTGAACAAGATCCTGACCGATCACGATCTCTTCCCGAAGAACGATCTGTTCGTGGAGGCGCTCGAGGATCTGGTGGGCAACTCCATGTTCGTCACCAGCGGCGACACGTGGCGGCGTCAGCGCAAGATGGTCGACCCGGCCTTCTCGCACATGCGCATCCACCGTGCGTTCGATTTTATGGCCGCCGCGGTGCGGGATTTCGAGGTCCGGCTGCAGGGGCTGTCGGCCTCGGGTGAGACGTTCTCACTTGACGCGGCGATGAGTCACCTCACCGCCGACGTGATCACGCGCACGATCTTTTCGGTGCCGCTCGAAGGGGAGACGTCCCAGCAGGTGTTCGAGGACTTCATGCGCTTCGAACGGCAGGTGGGCAGTATCGACATCAAGCGGTTGCTCATCGACAAGCCGTGGTCGCCCACCACGCAGCCGGCACCGGTGCGCGAGGCCTGCGCCCGCATCCGGCGGCATCTGGGCACGATGCTCGACACGCGGATCGCCACGCCGGGATTGGACGATATCGCCGGCGCGGTGCTCGAGGCGCGCGACACGGATACGGGGCAGCCGTTCACGCGTGAGGAGTTGATCGACCAGCTGGGTGTCTTCTTTCTGGCCGGTCATGAAACCACGGCGAGCTCGCTCACGTGGGCGTTCTACATTCTCTCGCAGCGCCCCGACGTGGTCGCCCGCCTGCGCGACGAAGTCGCGCGCGTGGTCGGCGATGGCCCAGTGCTGCTGGAGCACACGAAGCGGTTGCCGTACGTGCGCAACTTCTTCCGGGAAGTGCTGCGGCTGTATCCCCCGATCACGTTCCTGCCGCGCGTGGCGGCGAAGGACACGGAGATCGCCGGCCGTCGCGTGAAGCGTGGCACGATGCTGATGATCGCGCCGTGGAGCATGCACCGGCATCAGAAGATGTGGGTGAACCCCGACCGCTTCGATCCCGACCGCTTCCTGCCGGAGCGCGAAGCCGAGATGACACCGGGCGCGTACATCCCGTTCGGTGCCGGACCACGCATCTGCGTGGGCGCGGCGTTCGCCACGATCGAGACGGCGCTGATCCTGGCCTCGCTGGTGCGCGGATTCGACTTCACGACGCTCGACGCCGGCAGCGTGCGGCCGTTCGCACGGCTCACGACGCGGCCAGCGGTGGAGGTGATGATGCGGGTGGCGGAAGCCTCGAAACTGCCAACCGCTTAGGAGGCAGGGAGGAAAAAAAAGGGAGGAGGAGGCAGCTGTACCGCGCGAGCGGTTGCTGCTTCCTCCTCCCTTGCCATCTCCTTCCTGCCCCCTAAGCGGTTGGCAGTTTCGGACCTACTTCGCTACCGCAACGAGTTCCGCCTGATGCTGAATCACGTTGTCCACCAGGCCGTACACCTTGGCGTCTTCGGCGCTCATGAAGCGGTCGCGGTCGGTGTCACGCTCCACCTGCTCGACCGGACGGCCGGAGTGCTTGGCCATCAGTTCGTTCATCTTGGAGCGGAGATACAGGATTTCACGCGCCTGGATTTCGATGTCCGAGGCCGATCCGCCGCCGCCGTTCTGTGACGGCTGGTGGATCATGATGCGCGAGTGCGGCAGCGCGCTGCGATGGCCGGCGGCGCCGGCGCAGAGCAGGAACGCGCCCATGCTGGCCGCCATGCCCATGCACGTGGTGTGCACCGGTGCCTTGATGAACTGCATGGTGTCATACATCGCCAGCCCGGCCGACACACTGCCGCCCGGCGAGTTGATGTACAGGTGAATGGGCTTCTCGGGGTTGTCGGCCTCGAGAAAGAGCATCTGCGCGATGATGATGTTCGCGACGTCGTCGTTGATCGGCGACCCCAGGAACACGATACGGTCCATCAGCAGCCGCGAGAAGATGTCATACGTGCGCTCGCCACGGCTGGAGCGCTCGATGATGTACGGCATGTAGATCGAGGCCATGCTACGACTCTCCTGAAACGGGTGGTCTGTCGGGGGCTCGAACGGGGATCGTCCGATTACGCCGTCGTGACCGGGTTCTTCTCGAGCAGCCAGCCGAACACGCGATTCTCGGTGAGCTCGCGCTCGATCTCCTGCAGGCGACCGGACTTCTGGAGCTGGGCATACACCTGGCCAGGGTCGGCGTTCCGGGCCTTCGCCAGCTCTTCAATGCGCGCATCGACGTCGGCCGCACTGGCCGTGAGCGACTCGCGTTCGGCGATCGTGTCGATCACCAGATCGCGACGGACCTGACGCTCGGCCATCGGCAGGAATTCCTGCGCGAAGCGCTGCTTTTCGCCTTCGGGCACGCCGTACATCTGCATGTAGCCGTCTACGAGCTGCATCACCCACGCCTTGGGCACATCGAACGGATGGGCGTCGATGATCTGATCGATGAGGGAGCCGCGCACTTCGGCGTCGGCTTCCCGCGCGGCATGGCCGCCCATGTCGGTACGTACGGCATCGCGCAGCGCCTCCACGGTGTCGAAATCACCGATCTCGCGCGCGAACGCGTCATCGAGGGCCGGGAGTGCCTTGCGCTTCACATCGGTGACGACGACGCGCACGAGCTTCGTGGCGCCGCGCTGCGACTCGTCGGGGAAATCGTCGGGCCAGCGCACCGGTCGTTCCGTGGTGCCGCCGGGGGCGGTTTCCATGATGAGCTCTTCGATGCCGGCGATGGCCTGACCGCCGCCGAGGACGAGCCGGTACTCCTTGCCGTCGGGGAGTGAGCCGTCGGCGTCGGCCGTGGAGAGCATCACGGTGACCATGTCACCCGGCGCGGCCTTCTCCTCAACCGGTGCCCAATCCGCCTTCTGTTCGCGGATCTTTTCGATCTGCTCGTCGATCATCTCCTCGGTCACCGTCGCGTCGCGGCGGGTGACCGTGAAGCCGTCGAGCTTCTCGAGCGTGAGTTCGGGACGCACTTCGCAGTGCAGTTCGAACTCGAGGGGTTGGCCGGGCTCAGCCTTGAGGCCATGCACGTGCGGCTGGGCGGCCAGCTTGAGGCCGCTGCGGTCCACGGCTTCGCGGAACGCATCGTTCATCGCGAGTTCGATGGCTTCCTGACGGACCTCATTGGCGTAGCGCTTGCGCACCATGGCGGCGGGCGCCTTGCCGGGGCGGAAGCCGGGAATGCGGGCCTGCGTCGCGTACTTGCGCGCCGCCTGATCTTCGTAGGACGCGACGGTGTCAGCCGGCACCGAGATCTGCATCCGGCGCGAGACTCCCGCGCTCTCGGTCGGGGTAATGGTGATGGTCATGGTGCGGAATCT
>CANJOX010000365.1 GCA_947475795.1 Gemmatimonadota bacterium | reverse complement strand
CCACACGGCTCGGCGTCTTCAACAGGCCGTCACGCGCCGGATCCTCGCCCAGCAGCTCCAGCTGTCGGCGGACCAGTCCCTCGAATTCGGCCTGCGCGTCGCTGTCGGTGGCGATGTCGTCCGGATCCACCGGCATCCCTGCGTGCGCCGCCAATGTCGGTCGGATCACGTTCTTACTCCCCGTCGTAGTCGACGTAATTATTCTCGGTTTCCCAGAGCCGCAGCCGTACCAGACGGCCCGGCGCAACGACCGGCTCCAGCACCCGCCACATTCCCACGACGACGTTTTCCGTGGTCGGGTTGATCCCGTGCATGTACGGCACGTCGATGTTGAAGTTGCGATGGTCGGTGACGTCCACCACATGCTCCTCGACCGCGCGACGCAGAACGCCCAGATCGATCACGTAGCCGGTGCGCTCGTCGATCGGGCCCTTCACGGACACTTCGAGCGTGTAATTGTGCCCGTGCCAGTTGGGATTGTTGCACTTGCCGAAGAGACGGGTGTTCTCGTCGTCGGACAGCGCTGGGTTGTGAACGCGGTGCGCGGCGTTGAAACGCAGCCGGCGCGTAACGGTGACGATTGCCATATCCTGACCGAACGAAGCGAAAGGGGGAGTAGTTCCCTCCCCAACGTCATGCCCGCGCTGGGTCGCGGCAAGCACCGGCCCGGGCAGACGAAAGCCCCGCCGGTACACGGCAGGGCTCTCGCACAAGAGACGGAACGGAGAGGAGGTCTTGAAGCCCAAAGAATACTGATAAGGTCCTCACCACGCGGTCGCCTTCCCCGCACTGGGGCATGACGTAAACGCAGTCTGTCGGACCTTTTCTTAGGACTTATCGGCTCAAGAGGTAAATTCTCTCCGTCCCGAACAGGGGGCGTTCCGGGGCACGCGCCGCCGGACCGGACAGACGTAGTGTATATGGTGCGCCGCGGCGCGCGCAATGCGAGATTACGGCATGGACGCTTACCTGATTGCCGGCATCGTGATGCTCCTCGCGTGGGGCGGAGTCACGTACACCACCGACGCCCCCGGATGGATCCACCTGCTGCTCACCGGCGGCGTGTTCCTGATCATCTGGCGCATCGTGGCACGCGACACCCCCTCCGGTCCCGGCCAAAAGCGCTGACGCGCAGGGGGCCGTTCAGATCTCCCAGTTCGACAGCACCATGCCGTCGCGCGGGGGGACTTCGGTCCAACCGGACGCGCTCATGCGCAGGTCGGTCCACCGGACGCGGGCCCCGAGCGCGATCAGGGTGCGGTACGCCTCGGGGTAATCACCTTGCAGGCGGATGGCCACGCGACGGGTGCCGGAGCGCCGCGCCAGGTCAGCGAGACCTCCCAGCAGCGGCGGGAGATCCCCACGCTGCGCGAGCACCAGCTTCAGCACCCGCAATTCGTCGCGCGTGCGGCCGTCCACCAACGGCGCCGTGTGGCAGGTGGCAAACCCCGTGGGCGCGTCGAGTGGCCCCATGATGATGGTGTCACCCAGGGCGAGCCGGTCGGTGAGTTCGAGCTCCCGCGTAAAGTCGTAGCCGGGCATCACCTGCATGGTCAATGCACGACACGCGGCGATCGCCGCGACTTTCTCCGCGGGCGCGCACTGCGACAGCAGCGTCGGCATGCGATCCGCCGGTACCGCGTCGAGCGTGAGCGTGACCGTGAGATGTCCGGGGACGAAGCCGAGATTCGAGTAGAAGCCGATGTTGTCCATCGTGCGGGGCATCGTTTCCAGCCCGATCACGGTGACGCGCTGCCGACGCAGCCACTGCAGGCCGCTTTGCACGATGATCTTCCCCAGTCCCCCGCCCTGCTGGTCCGGACGCACGCACAGCGGACCCATCCACCCTTCGGTGCCCGAATGGTGGACGATGTTGAACGCGGCGATGCGTCCCCGATCATCGCGCCAACACAGCGCGCCGTCGCCCGCGTCCTCGATCGCGTAGCGCCAGATCGCCGGACTGAGCGGCGGAACACGGACGCCGCCCATCCCGTCCTTGCGGTACCGGTCCGTGAAGGCCTCGGCGAACACTTCGTTGAGCTGTGGGATATCGTCGAGCGTGGCCACGGACGGCCCCGCCAGCGGACGCAGGCTGCGCCACGAGCGCGGGGGCGTGCTCATGCGTCGTGCTCGCTGAGCGGGTCGGCGTCGAGCGGATCGGCCGACAGCGCCGGGGCACTCGTATGCACGACGCTGCAGCCACGCGTGTCGTCGAAGCGCACCAGCAGCACGCGGTCGAGTCCTTCGCGCACCTGCTCGATGTGCGTGATCACGATGACCTGTTCGAAGCGGTCGTGCAGATGCCGCAGCAGCTCGACCACGTTCGCGCGCCGTGCTTCGTCGAGCGATCCGAACACCTCGTCGAGGATCAGCAGCGAAAACGCCTGCCCCGCGCGTTCGGCGATCATCTGGGAGATCGCCAGCCGGAGCACGAGGTTGCACAGATCCTCCTCGCCGCCGGAGATCACCGGCTTGGGCAGCCCCTCCTCCATCACCAGCACCCGGTAGTCTTCGTCGAACTCGAGGGCGCTGTAGCGCCCGTCGGTGAGACTGTCGAGGAACCCGCTGGCAATCTCCGCCAGCTCCGGACGCAGCTGGAAGTTGAGGTCCGTGCGCAAATCCGTGAGCGCCCGATCGAGTTCGTCGTGCAGCCGTCGGTTCTGCTCGAGCGTGTCGAGCGTGTCCTGCAAGCGCGCCAGATCGCGACGCCCCTGCTCCGCCGACTCGAGGGCGGTACGCGCGCGGTCGGCTTCCCCCGCCGCGCCCACCGCGTCGAGTTCCGCGCGGCGAGCCTCACCCGACGCACGCTCGTGCGCATCGCGCACCCCGAGATACACCCCCTCGTCCATCCCCAGCGCCGCACGCTGCCGCTCGAGCTCCACCACCCGCGTGCGGGCGGCGTCCCGCACGGCGATCGCACGCGCGCGCTCGGTTCGGGTGCTGTCTTCGCGCTCCACCATCCCACCCACGCGGGCCGCGCGCGTGTCCAGCTCCTGCAACCGCACCACCTCGTCGCGCAGTGCGCGATGGCGCAGCGCATCGTAGCCGTGCGGGAGCGTGGCCAGCTCCTGCGTGGCCTGCTGCAACCGGGCCGCGAGTTGCGCGCGCTGCTCCCCCACCTGCGTGGCCTCCACGAGGGCGGCCTGGATACGCACGAGCCGCCGCTCCGCCGCCGTGAGCTCCGCCTGCACCGTACGACGCTGCTCGTCCATCGCCTCGATGGCGGCGGGAACGGCCGTCAGCTGTTCGACGCGCTGCCGGTAGTAGTTGCCGTCGATGCGCACGGTTTCCACCTGCTCCACGAGCAGGTCGAGCACCGAGCGGTACGACGCACCGAGCGGTCGTCCGCACGTCGGGCACGGGGATTCCTCGCCAAGTCCTTCGAGCGTTTCGCGCTGCGCCGCGAGCTCCGTGTACTGCGCCCGCAGCGCCTCCAACCGGGTCTCCGCTTCCTGTCGGTCACGCACCCACGCCGTGCGTTCGCTCTCGTGCGTGCGCTCCACCTCCGAGAGGGATCCGCGCAGCGTGGTGAGCTGCAGCTGCGTGTCACGCTCCAACACCGGCGCGGACTCCAGACGCACCGCGCGGTCGGCCAGCTTGGCATCGTCGTCGGCGACGGTCCGCACGCGTTCCATGAGCGCCTGCCGCCGCGCATCGGCGGCCGCCAGCTGCTCGAGGGCCGCGAGCTCCACACGCGCCGGCGGGAGGGCAAGGATCGCCTCGCGCAGCGGGGCCAGCTCGCGATGCGCCACCGCCACGCTTTCGAGTTCCATGTCGAGCCGGTCCACATCGCGGGCGAAGCTCATCGCTTCGCTCTCCGCCACGCGCAGCTCCGCCTGCAGTTGCTGCATCTGGTCACGCAGCGCCTGGGCATCCTGCCACTGCGGGGCCATTGCAGCCAGCCGGTCCGCCGTCGTCACGCGGGCGACCTCCGCTTCCGCCGCGCGCGTCCGCGCCACCGCCAGCCGGGCCTCGGCATCAGCGACGCTCCGCCAGATCGCATCGGCATCCGGCATACCCTGCTTGAGCCCATTG
>CANJOX010000364.1 GCA_947475795.1 Gemmatimonadota bacterium | reverse complement strand
GGCGGTGCGCGCCGCCACACCGGCGCCCCACGACTGCCCGTGCAGAATGGTGCGCTCCGGCCGGCCGTGCAGTGCGACAAACCACGTCCGTGAGCGCTCGACGTCCTCGGCGGCGGACCGCACCGCGACCCCGCCCTGATGGTACGTGCTCGCCACCACGGCAAATCCCATCCGCGTCCAGATGCTCCACCGTGTGAGATCGTCGGCGCTCCCCTTCGCATCCGGCGCGCCGAGATCAGGGCCGCCGTGGGCATGCACTACCAGCCGCCGGTTCCACGCCGACGGCATCGCCACCCACACGAACGCGCCGGCGGCGTCGGTGCCCAGTGAACAGCGCACCGACGCAGGAATCCCCTCGGGGCATGGCGTAGTAACAGCCGACGGGGGCGGCGTGAGTGACGTGCCCTGCGCCGCCACTCGCGTCGCCACACAAGGCAGCAGCAAACACGCCGCCATCGCGAACGCGCGCCGCATCATGCCACCGCCGGGGTGCGCGTGCCCGTCTGCGCCATCGCCACGGCCTTCCGCCGCAACTCGCCGCGCAAGAGCCACAGGGTGAAGCCAGCCTGCAAGGTCATCGTGATCACGGAGAGATACCACACCTGTTTGATTTGAAAACCGGGACGGTGCGAGAGCCAGAACACCGGCGCCGCAAAGGTCAGTAAGCGCGTGCCGCTCGCGATCAGCGAGGGCACCGTGTTGCCGAGCGCCTGGAACATGCCGCCGCAGGTGAAGCCCAGCCCCGACGCCACGAAGTTCCACGAGATCGTGCGCAAAAACTGCGTGGCCACCGCGATCACCGCCGCCTCCTGCGTGAACCCCTGCACCAGCAGTTCCGGGCGCCATTGGCAGGCCAGCGTGAGCAGCAGCATCGGCACGCTGCCCATGAGCGCCGCCCAGCGGAAGGTCTCGCGCACGCGCGCCAACTGGCCGGCGCCCATGTTCTGCCCGGCCAGCGGCGCGGCGGAGAAGGCCACCGCCATCGCCGGCAGGAACATCGCCTGCATCACGCGGGACCCGATGCCATAGCCAGCCTGCGCCTCCGCGCCGAACGGCTTGATGGCCGAATAGATCACCGCCGCAAACACGAACATCAGCGCAAACTCGGCCCCCGGCGGCACGCCGATTTTCAGCATGCGCGTGAGCACATCCACCCGCACCGTGAGCAGCTCGCGGCGGAACGCGACCACGTGCTCCAGCCGGATGAAATACAGCAGCATCACGACCACGCCGATGCCGATCGCCAGCGAACTCGCGAGCCCAGCGCCGGCCACGCCCAGTGGGCGCCCGGTGCCCCACCCGGCAATGAGCACCGGCGCGAACACGATGTTCAGGACGACCGTGAGCATCTGCACCAACATCCCCGGCTTCACGATGCCGGTGCCACGCAGCGCGCTGCCCATGGACACCAGCGCGAACTGCAGCGCGAGCCCCGGGATGTACCACCGCAGGTACGATGTCCCCGCCGCCGCCGTCGCGGCGTTGGACCCCAACGCCTGCATGTACGGACCGCACAGGAGATAGCCACCCACCAGTGTGGCCACACCGCACAGCGCCGCCCAGAGCACGCTCTGATTGAACACGAGCGTGGCGTCGGCGTGATCCTTGCGCCCCACGGCATGCGCGATCAGCGCCATCGTGCTCACGCCCAGAATCTGCGTGAGCGACATCACGATGAACTGCGCATTGCCCGCCGCGCTCACCCCCGCCACCGACGCGTCGCCCAGCCGGGCCACGAAGTACAGGTCGACGAGATAGTAGAGCGTCTGGAAGAGCATGCCCAGCGCCATCGGCACCGCCAGCCGCAGGATATGGCGCGGGATCGAACCAGTCGTGAGATCGTTCACCCGAGAAGGCTGTCAGCCCCGCGCACGGTTGGCAATCGCCCTCCGCCTCCCGGCCGCCGTCTCTTGCCCAATCGGCGATTGCGTGCTGATTTCCTGTCCATGTACACACACGCCCTGCCCCGCCGTGCCCCCCGGCGCCGGCTCTCGCCCGCCCTCGCGCTCGCCCTCCCGCTGCTGCTCGCCTGCGCGCCCAAAGGCGACGACAAGCCGGTGATCGGGCTGATCACGAAGACCGAGTCGAACCCGTTCTTCGTGAAGATGAAGGAAGGCGCCGAACAGGCGGCCGCCGCCCGGGGTGCCACCCTGATTGCCGCCGCCGGTCGCACCGACGGGGACAACGCCGGGCAGGTCACCGCGATCGAGAATCTGATGGCGGCCGGCGCCAAGGCGATCCTGATCTCCGCCAGCGACTCGAAGGCGATCGTCCCCGCCATCGCCAAGGCGCGCGCGGCCGGCATTCTGGTCATCGCCCTGGACAGCCCCACCGATCCGGTGGATGCCACCGACGCCCTGTTCGCGACCGACAACTTCAAGGCCGGACAGCTGATCGGCGCGTACGCCAAGGCGCGTCTCGGCGCGACTCCCGCGAAGATCGCGACGCTCGATCTCATCCCGGGCCACCCCACCGGCGCCCAGCGCCACAATGGCTTCCTGAACGGCTTCGGACTGCCGTCGTACGAGAAGGCGCGCAATGAGCTCGCGCAGCCGCCGGAAGTGGTGTGCATGACCGACGCGATGGGCGACCAGGCCAAGGGGCAGACGGCCATGGAGAACTGCCTGCAGGCGCATCCCGACATCAACGTCGTGTACGCGGTGAACGAGCCGTCGGCCGCCGGGGCCTTCAATGCGCTCCAGAAGGCTGGCAAGGAGAAGGGGGTCCTCATCGTCTCGGTGGACGGCGGCTGCCGTGGCGTGCGGAACGTGCTCGACGGCGCCCTCACCGCCACCGCCCAGCAGTATCCTCTGCGCATGGCGGAACTCGGCGTGGAGGCCGCCATGGCGTTCATCACGAACGGCCGGAAGGCCTCGGGGTACGTGGACACCGGCGTCCAGCTGATCGCGAAGGACAGCGTGGCCGGCGTGGCCAGCCTCGGCGCCGACAAGGCCCTCGCGCTCTGCTGGGGCGATAAATGACCGCACGGCGGCTGGCCGTCGCCGGTCCGCTCGTCGCGTTGCTGCTGGCCTGTACGTTCTTCGCGCTACAATCGCCGCGCTTTCTCACCGGCGCCAATCTGTCGCTGGTGCTCAGTCAGGTCATGGTGGTGGGCGTGCTGGCCATTGGTCAGACGCTGGTGATTCTTACCGGCGGTATCGACCTCGCCTGCGGCATGATCATGGCGCTGGGCTCGATCGTCATGAGCCTGCTGGCCGTGCAACAGGGGTGGCATCCGGCCATCGCGATCGGCGGGGGCATGGCCGTCACCACCATCGCCGGCCTCATCAACGGCCTGCTCGTCACCCGCATCAAACTGCCGCCGTTCATCGTCACGCTCGGCACGATGAACATCGCGTTCGCCGTCACGCAGCTGGTGTCGCGCGCGCAGACGTTCACCGACCTGCCACCGCTGCTCACGTGGCTCGGGCACAGCGTGCGGATGGGAAACACGCCGATCGCCTACGGTGCGCTGGCGATGCTGCTGTTGTATGCGCTCGCGTTCGTGGTGCTGCGCGACACGGCGGCGGGGCGGCACGTGTACGCCGTGGGGAACAACCTCGAGGCCGCGCGTCTGGCCGGCATCCCCACCAACCGCGTGCTGCTCGGCGTGTACATGCTCTCCGGCCTGTGCGCCGGTGCCGCGGCGCTGTTGTCGATTGCGCGCACCGGCGTCGGCGATCCGCAGAGTGGACAGACCGAGAACCTCGACACCGTGACCGCCGTGGTCCTGGGTGGCACGAGCCTGTTCGGCGGACGCGGTGTCGTGCTGGGATCGCTCATCGGCGCGCTCATCGTGGGTGTGTTCCGCAACGGTCTCACATTGATGGGCGTGTCGTCGGTGTATCAGATCCTCGTCACGGGCGTGCTGGTGATTGTGGCCGTGGCCACCGACCAGTGGTCGCGCAAGGCATGAGGACGACCACATGAGTACGGCGAACGCCCCGATGGTGCTGGAGGCGCGCGGCCTCGTGAAACGCTACGGTCACGTGACCGCGCTCGACGGCGCCGACTTCGAAGTCCGCGCGGGCGAGATC
>CANJOX010000363.1 GCA_947475795.1 Gemmatimonadota bacterium | reverse complement strand
CGAGCGGATGGTGGTGGCCGACGCGCCGACCCCCGTGCGTCGGTTGTTCAAGGCGGCACATTGGGTCATGCGTCCGTTCGTGCGGGTGGCCGGCGTGAACGACCTCACGGCATCCATGCGCCTGATCCGGATTTCCGCGCTGCGTGATCTCGTGCGCCAGGCGGGCGCTGAGCCGATCTGTGTCGGTGACTCATGGACAGCCAACGCCGATCTGCTGCTGAAACTCGTCCCGCTGGCCCGTCGGGTGGAGTCGGTTCCGATGGAACCGACCTACGGCGTCCGGATGCGCGACACGCGCCGTGTGGCGGTGCGCGATGCCCTGGCCACGCTCAAGTGGGCGTGGGGCGCGCGCGGACGACGTGCCGTAGCAGGATCGGCCGCCGACGCCGCCGGCGACGCCGAGCGCCGTCCGCCGCGTGGGGGCGCGCCCGCCAGCAAGCGACGCGAAGACACCGAGCTCTCTGTGGAGAAGCTTCGCGAGCGCGTTCGGGAGCGTCCGCGCGTTGACGACGAAGAGTCGTTCAATGGTCGGCGTGAGGGTCGTCGCCGCGAGCGCGAGCGCGCCAAGGGCGAACGTCGACCTGACGAGCAGCGCGTCACGCCGACGTCGCGCGTCGCCGAGCGCGCCATCGAGCGCGTACCGGAAACGCCAGTCGCCGAAGGGCGACCGCCTCGCGCCGAACGGCCGGAGCGGCCGAAACGACCGCGGGCGGAGAAACCGGACGGGAACGCGAAGCCGGTCCGCCAAGAGCGGCTGCCGCGTGGGGAACGGACGGCACGAAGTGCCGCACCGAAGCCGGCACGGCGCGGGCGCGAGGAGTCGCGGTCGCCGTATAGCGACCCCGCGATCGAGCTCGAGGATCCCTTTGCGGCCCCCTCGGCGAAGCGCGATGGACCGGAGCGGGCGATCACACGCGCCCTCGACCCCTCAGACGCGATAGAACCCTCGGCGGAAACGCGGCCGCCCGATGTTCAGGCGTCCGGCAGCGAATCGCCGTCGAGCGAGCGCAGCGTTGTGCCCAGCGCAAAGCGCAGCACCGTGCCGCCAACCGCGCAGGATAGCGCCATCGACGACGCTGAGGACGAAGGCGACACCGACGATGGTGGTGCCGCCGGCGATGCCGGAGACAGCGCCGACGGCACCGCGCCGCGAAAGAAGCGGCGCCGCAACCGTCGGTCACGTCGCGGCCGTGCCAAGAAGGACGGCACGGCCGACCCCACCGCTGACGGGAGCACCGACCCCGACCCCACCGGTGAACCTGCCGAGGGCGACAACGCATCGCAGAGTCCGGAGGCAGGGCTACGGCCCCGCGCGCGCAAGCGTACCCCGAGGCCTGATCAGGAAGGCGCGGAGAGCAGTACCGAGAACAGCACCGAGGGCGGCGACGAAACCGGCGAGGCGCCAGTCGACGGCGACGAATCCGATCTCGACAGCGCCGCACGGGCGAGACGGCGCGGACGCCGCGGCCGTCGAGGCGGTGCCCGCCGCTCGCGCGGACGGCGAGACAAGGACGGCGGGGAAGGAGGCGCTGAGGGCGGCGGGGAAGGCGGCGCTGAGGGCGGCGGGGAAGGCGGCGCTCTGCGGGGCGACTAGCTCAGAGTACAGACGGCCAGGCGGAGGCATCAGACTGGGTATAGCGGTCAGACTTCAGCAACGGCAGTCCACAGTGTCGAGCGCGATATGAGCCCACCGCCCACCACCATCAAACCGCTCGACACTGAGGACTATCGTTGCTCAGCTCTGAACACTATAGAAAGTCTGACGCCAGAATTCCGACCACTCAGTACTGAGCAGTTCCCAGTTCCCAGTTCCCAGTTCGCGCCTATCCCCGAATCACCTTCTCGATCCGTGCTGCCGTGCTCGGGCTCACCACCCGGAGCACGAAGTACAGCACCGCGCCGATCAGCACCACTCGGATCGCGACGCCGACCAGCATGAACAAAAGCCCGACCAGCGGCCCCAGCAGTCCGAAGACCACCTTCAGGGCGACCAGGCCAAGCATGGCAATCAGGCCGACGGTAAACAGGATACGGAGCATAGTCTGCCTCAGGTCAAAGGGTGTAGCGCTGCGTACGGTCGCGACGCCGAGAAGTTTCCGCACTCGATAATTCCAGCTATTTCGTGATTGATGGTTACGGTACTGTTTCCCGATCCGGTGCATCGGGCTACCTTCCCTGACCACGCCCCGGACCACCCGGGGCCCTTCCCAGCAGAACATGGCCGAGCAGTTGGTTCAGATCATGGGACGTCACCGACGCGAAGCGCTCCCCGAGCGGAAACCGTCGTGGCTCAAAGTGAAGGCCCCGGGAGGCGCGAACTACGTGCGTCTCAAGCAGATGATGCAGGAACTCGACCTGCACACCGTCTGTCAGGAGGCCCACTGCCCGAACATCGGCGAATGCTGGGAGCATGGCACCGCCACCTTCATGATCCTTGGCGATGTCTGCACGCGGAACTGCGCCTACTGCGCCGTCTCGCACGGTCGGCCACCCAAGTATGACATCGAGGAGCCGTCGCGAGTCGGGCAGGCGATCGCCGAGCTCCAGTTGCGGCACGCCGTCATCACGTCGGTCGACCGCGACGATCTCCCCGATTTCGGCGCATACATCTTTGCCGAGACCATCCGGCAGATTCACCAGCGCCTGCCGGGTTGCTCGATCGAAGTGCTCGTGCCCGACTTTCAGGGCAACGAAGACTCCATCCGCACGGTCCTCGACGCGCGCCCCGACATCTACAACCACAATACGGAAACGGTGCCGCGCCTGTTCAAGAAGGCGCGCCCCGGCGGACGCTACGAGCGTGTGCTCGAGATTTTCCGAATTGCGAAGCGTGTCGCGCCCGATATCCCCACCAAGACCGGCATCATTCTCGGCCTTGGCGAAACGAACGAAGAAGTCGTCGAAGTCATGAAGGAGCTCCGCTCCGTACACGTCGACATCCTCACCCTCGGCCAGTACCTCCGCCCCTCTGACGGCCATATCGAACTCGATCGCTATGTCACGCCCGAGGAGTTCCGCGAACTGTATCTCGTGGGCATGCAACTCGGCTTCAAGCACGTCGAAAGCGGCCCGCTCGTGCGGTCCAGTTACCACGCGTGGGAGCAGGTGCAAGCCGCAGGCGTCTGACTCGACGAGCACCTCTCGACCCAGTAATCCACACCCGCCAATTTTCCATGTCGACTGCTAAACCCCGCAAGAAGGGCGAGCCCGTGCGCGCCGATGCCAAGGCTGACGCCAAAGCATCGGAAGGCACGTCGGCCGCCACGAATCGCGAGCTGCTCTACTCGATGCTGCTGCAGCGTCGTTTCGAAGAGCGCGTCGCCGAGATGTACGCCATCGGTCGGATCGGCGGCTTCTGTCATTTGTATATCGGACAGGAAGCCATCTCCACCGGCGTGATCTCCTTGCTTCGTCCGGACGATTACATCATCACGACCTATCGTGATCACGGACAGGCGCTGGCCCGCGGCATGACGCCGCGCGCGGCGATGGCGGAGCTGTTCGGACGGCAGGATGGCTGCGCGAAGGGCAAGGGCGGGTCGATGCACATGTTCGACAAGCAGCTCGGCTTTCTCGGCGGACACGGTATCGTCGGTGGTCATATCCCGATCGCCGCCGGCGTCGGCTTCGCGATCAAGTATCGCGGTGGCGATCAGGTCATCGTCTGCTTCATGGGTGAGGCGGCCGTGAACAACGGCGCCTTCCACGAAGCCCTGAACATGGCCGCGCTCTGGAAGCTGCCGTGCCTGTTCATCATCGAGAACAACCGCTACGGCATGGGCACCGCGCTCGAGCGCGCCTCGGCCATTCACGACATCTACAAGCGCGGCGCGTCGTACGACATGCCGCGTGACGTGGTCGACGGGCAGGATGTGCACGCCGTGCGCAAGGCCACCGAAGAAGCGATCGAGCGCGCGCGCACCGACGGCACGCCGACGCTGCTGGAAATCCGCACCTACCGCTTCATGGGCCATTCGATGTCCGACGCGGTCAGCGGCACCTATCGCACGAAGGAAGAGCTGGAGCAGTACCTCAAGCGCGACCCCAT
>CANJOX010000362.1 GCA_947475795.1 Gemmatimonadota bacterium | reverse complement strand
GGCGGCCGCCGTGGTGGGAGGGCGCCCGAGGACGGGGTGGGCCGCGGTGGTCCGGGACATCGGGCTGGTGGGTGGCGCCTGGGCACTGGGCTGTGGGGCACTCGCCGGCAATCTCGAGTGGGGCTTTCTGTACCTCCTCTTCCCCGCCCACCTCGTGGAGATGCAGGTCCCGTGGTTCCTGCCGGTCATCCTCGCCAAGATCCCCCTGCTACTGCTCCTGACCCTCGTGGTGGCACGACGCACGCCGGACCGCGCGCTGGGTCAGGTGGTGATGGTGATGGCGGGGTGGCGCTTTTTTGCCGTCTGGGTGGCGCGTCTGGGTGGCGTGCCCACCGCCGACGTGTGGCCGGTTGCCGAGCAGGGCGCCTACCTCGCGACGTACGTTGTGGCGGTGATCGCGTGGGGATGGCACGTGGCCGCGAATCGCACCGCCGCGCTGGTACCATCCTCCCGAGCATGACCCCAATGACCGCGTCATTCGCCGCCGACCCGATCCGCCTCCGTCCGGCCCACCTCGAGCGCGAGGAGTTCACCGTGCTCGAGGAGTTCCTTGGCGCGGCGGCACTCGCCCCGCTGGTGGCCGAGGCGAACGCGCTCCGTGGGCGCATCAACCGGAACTTTGTCCCGGGGATCAAGAAAGGTGGTTCGGTATCGTACTTCGACGTGCGCCGGCAAGCGCCGACGATCCACGCGCTCTATCACTCGCCCGAGTTCATCGCGTGGCTCTCGGCGCTCACGGGCGCCACGTTGCTCACGTGTCCCGAGTCGGACGCCCATGCCTGCGCGCTGTATTACTACACCGAGGCCGGGGACCATATCGGCTGGCATTACGACACCAGCTTCTATCGGGGCCAGCGCTTCACGGTGCTCCTCGGGCTCGTCCAGCACTCGCGCAGCGAGCTCGTGGCCCGTCTGTACCACAAGAGCGGGGCGCGCCCCGAGGAGGAGGTGCGGGTGGCCAGTCATCCCGGCACGCTCGTGGTGTTCAACGGGGATCGCTGCTGGCATATGGTGACACCCTGCGGCGCCGGTGAGGATCGGGTGATGCTCTCGATGGAGTACGTCACCGACCGGCACATGGGGCTCCTCCCACGGTTGGTCTCCACCGTGAAAGACGCGGTGGCGTACTTCGGGATCAGGGCGCTGCTTCCCGGGGGGCGTTGACCGCGCCCTGGCGATGGCTGGGGCGGCCGCGGGTGTCCCCGTCGCCGCTTGCTGCGCGGGGGGTCTGGAGTGGGGGCTCGCCGAGTGGATCGCGGCCCCCGCGCAGAGGCGGCTGTGGGACACCCTCGGCCGCCCCAGCTCCGGCGGGCGTGGTGATTGTCCAGCCGCCCGTGTCGTGCTACGGCCGGCAGTTGGCGGCGGCGACCCGCGCGCGGACATCGGCGGCGTCGCGCGGGCGGGCGGCGGCATCGGGCGCGCGAAAGGTGATCACGTAGGCGCCGTCGGGCATCTCGTCGCGACGCACGCGGCTGTAGCCGACGGCGCCGAGTTCGCAGATGAGCAGCCGCGGCGGCGTGCCATGCCGGTCAGTCGGGGCGTCCTGATCGAGAATCGCCAACCGCCCGCCCGCGCGGAACGCCGGCGCGAGCCGGTACAGCAGGGCGTACGGGTCGCTGATCTCGTGATACATGTGAATCATCAGCGCCACGTCGATACTGCCCGCGGGCAACGCGGGATCGCCGGGTGTCCCCGCGATCACCTCCACGTTGGTCCACTTGGCATCGGCCACGCGCTCACGGAGCATGGCGAGGTAGCGCGGCTCGATGTCCTGCCCGTACACCAGTCCGCGCGCACCCACCCGCTCACTGAGGTGTCGCACGTAGTAGCCGTCGCCGGCGCCGATGTCGGCCACGCGCTGTCCGGCGCGGATGTTGAGGATCTCCATCACCTTCTCCGCCTCGCCGAAGGCGTCGCGGTCGTCTTCGTCGATCCAGCGTGGGGCCACGATGCGCGAAATGGGTCGGTTGGGCGCCGGGAATTCGCGCGCGGCTGACTGCGCGGCGGCTGTGTGCGCGGTGCCCGTGGCGGCCACGGCGAGGCACGCGGCCAGAGCGGTTGCCGTGGTCCAGCGCGCGATACGGCGGCGGGCGCGCGTGATGGGGCGGGGCAACACGGTGAGCTCGGACATGGGCGGGGCGGTGAGGGAGGGACGACGGACCTTCCTCAACAGAAGCCGCGAGTGCGACGCGGGGTTCCGCGCCCTCACGATTCGCGCGGCCGTGCCCCTCAGTCTTCCCAGAGGTCGCCGTACAGCACCGGTCCGCAGCTGCGGCAGATGCTGTGCGTGAAGGTGGCCTCCGAGCGCTCCGCGATGTAGGCCTCCACCGCTTTCCAGTATCCCTGATCGTCCCGGACTTTTTTGCAATTCGCGCAGATCGGGATGAGGCCGGAGAGCTGCCGTACCTCGGCGAGTGCCTGCGTGAGCTCGGCGTTCGTGGACGCGAGTGCCGCGCCGCGGGCTTTCTCGTTGCGGTTGCTCCGCACCAGCACGGCGACGAGGCACAGCGCCAGCAGCGCAATCACGCCGACCAGGACGCCGATGGTTTGCTGGCGCCGTACGTCAGCCTGCAGCGACGCGCGGTCGCGGAGGGCGCGCTGCTCCGCCTCGCGGGATTCCCGGGTGGCGAGCCGCACGGCCACGTCCTGACTGAACACCGTGTCGCGGAGCGCGACCAAGCGCTGCAGTTGGCGGAGGGAGCCTTGCCAGGCGCCGGCCGCTTCATCGATCGCCGTAAGCTGCCGCAGCGCGTCCAGCGCGAACACGCGTTGCTGCGATGCGGTCGCCAACGCGAGCGCATCCGTGAGCAGCTGCCGGGCCACGGCCGTCTGGCCCAGCGCCGCCTGCGCTTCACCCAGCAGGAGCTGGGCGTGGATCTGTCCGCGGATGTTGCCGCGCCGGGTGGCAGACGTGAGCACGGAATCCAGTCGCGTCACGGCCTGCGCCAGCTGTCCGGTACGCAGTTCGAGCGCCGCCACGGAGGTGGTCACCACTTCCCAGCGGTCAGCGGCATCACGCACGGATGTGGCCGTTCCCGCCGTCGCGTAGGCGGCCCGCGCGGAATCGATGAGCTGCCGCGCCTCGTCGTACTGTCGTTCATCGATCGCCAGCATCGCCTTGCTGTCGAAGGCATAGCCAAGCACGCCGCCTCCGTTGGGCAACCGCTGGGCGAGGGCGATGGCCTGAACGAAGGTGCTGCGGGCGCGCGCGCGCTGTCCCCAGTCCTGATAGCTCTTGCCCAGGTTGGTGAGCGTGCGGACCATGCCGAGGGTATCCCCGGTTTCCGAGCGGATCGCCATCGCGAGGCGGTAGGCCTCGACCGCCGGTTCGTACAACCCGAGGTGGTAGTAGGCGGCGCCCGTGGTGTTGTGGACCCGTCCGAGTTGCTCGCGGTTGGGGAGGTTGACCTGAACGGCGCGTGCCGAGTCGAGAAACGGGAGCGCGCGGTCGAACTGGTTGCGCTCCCAGTAGAGGTACCCGATCTCGTAGTGCGCGAGCGCCAGGGTGACCGAGTCGGCGGTACGGCGCCCCCGGATGACGGCCTCGTGGTACTGCGTGATGGCCTGCTCGGTCTGCTGCTGGGCGTAGAGGGCCTTGCCCGTGTCGTAGGCATCGCGGGCCGTCGCGGTGCCGCCGGTGGTCTGGGCCGCCGCGGACGGGCCGGGAACGAGCGGTGTGCCCCACGCGAGCGCCAGCAGAAGTGGCCACGATCGGAGGCGGGCGGCGATGCGGAAGGGAGGGCGGAAGACCATTGGACGAATGTATCCGGACCCAACCGACGGGGCGAACACGGCGGTGCCCCACGCGGGGTGGCGCACGCGAGGCGCGCCGTCTCAATTGCATCCATGACGCGGAACAGCGAAGGGCAGGGTGGCACGGGCGCACGGCGGGCGGAGCGCGGCCGGTGAGTATCCACGTGGTGCTGGTGCATCCGGAGATCCACTGGAACACCGGGAATGCGGGACGCACCTGTCTGGCGACCGGGGCGACGCTGCATCTGATCGAGCCGCTGGGGTTCTCGCTCGACGAGGCGCAGGTGAAGCGCGCGGGGCT
>CANJOX010000361.1 GCA_947475795.1 Gemmatimonadota bacterium | reverse complement strand
CGTACGTACGGCGGCCGGCACGCTGTCGCGCTGCTGCGCGTGCACGGGCATGCCCGTGAGCGCCATCAGGGTCAGCGCCACGAGCGGGCGCGAGAGCGTGAGAGGCATTCCGGTGGTACTCCTCAGCGACCCGGGAGAGCCGCGACGAGCTCGATCTCGACACTGACGTTGCGCGGCAGTCCGGCAACAGCCACAGTGGAGCGTGCCGGACGCGCGTCGCCGAACACGCGCGCGTAAACGGCGTTCATCGCCGCGAAATCGTCCATGGTCCGCAGGAAGACCGTGGTCTTGACGACCTCGGCCCACGTGACACCGGCCTCCGCGAGGACGGCGGCGAGGTTGGAGAGCACCAGTTCCGTCTGCGCCGAGACGTCACCGGTCTCGATTTCCATGGTGACCGGGTGGAGTGGAATCTGTCCGGCGGTGAAGAGAAACCCGTTGGCCCGCACGGCCTGCGCGTAGGGGCCGATGGCCTTCGGGGCGTGATCCGTATGCAGCGTTTCGATCGACATGGCAGTGTTGGCTACAGGTGGAAGGGTAGATGTCGCGCTCAGTCGGCGGCACGCGGCGAGCGCGTGACATCCGGGAGCGCGAAGAGGCGTTGCGTATTCCCGACCGTGGTGCCGCCAAGCCACTCCGGATCCTGCCCGCGGACGTCGGCGAGGCGGGCGAGGGTGAGCGCCACGAGGGCGGACTCGTTTCGCTTCCCGCGGTGGGGCACCGGCGCAAGATACGGCGCGTCCGACTCCACGAGGAGCCGGTCGTCGGGGACCATGCGCAGGAGCGCGAGGTCGGTCCAGCTCCGGAACGTGATGATGCCACTGAACGAGACGTACCACCCCACGGCCAGCGCCGCCTCGGCCAGCGCCACCGATCCGGTGAAGCAGTGGAGGACGCCGATCACGCGTGCCGCCGCCGCCCGGTCGAGAAACGCGAGGGTATCCGTCTCGGCGTCGCGCGTGTGCAGTACGATGGGTCGCTGCAGCTCGCGTGCGAGGTCCAGCTGGGCATGCAGCGCATGCAGCTGACTGTCCCGCGGCACGTGTGTGTACGTCGCATCCAGTCCGCACTCGCCCACCGCCACGGCCCCGCCGGCCACGGCGTCACGGATGGCCTGTGGATCGGTTTGGTCGTCCCACGCGGCGGCATCGAACGGGTGGACACCCGCAGTATGGAAGACGAACCCGGGGTGCCGCGCCGCCAGCGCCTGCGCGCGTCGCGCGGTCGCGGCCGACTCGCCGATACAGACAAGGGCCCGCGCACCAGCTGCGCGGGCCCGCTGGATCACCGCGTCCGCTTCATCAGCGAACGCGGGATCGGCCAGATGGACGTGACTATCGGCAAAGACCGCCACGAACCTTATCGCGCGGCGAGTCGCTCCGACTTCCGCGACCGACCGGCGTCGGCGGCTTCATTACCGGCGTTGACGGCGCGGCTGGTCGAGTCGGACGAGGTGCGCGGATACTTGGACTCGATCCAGAGTAGGATCGGACCGGCCACGTAGATCGACGAGAAGGTGGCAACGAAGACACCGAAGGCCATGACCCACGCGAACGGCCGGATGACTTCACCGGCGATAAAGAGCAGCGCGAGCGTGGACGCCAGTGTCGTCGCGTGCGTCATGATCGAGCGCGGCAGCGTTTCGTTGATGGCGCGATCGAGGACTCTGGCCAGCGACTCACCCTTGGCGCGCTTCTTGAGGTCTTCGCGAACACGGTCGAAGATGATGATCGTGTCGTTGGCCGAGTACCCCAGCAGCGTCAGAATCGCGGCCACCACGGTGAGCGACACTTCGAGATTGAAGAGCTTGATGAACGCGAACGTGACCAGGATGTCATGCGCCGTGGAGAGCACGGCGGCGGCCCCGAAACGCCAGTCGAACCGGATCGCGAGGTAGATCAGGGTGAACAGCGACGCGATGAGCATCGCCGTCACGGCACCTGACCGCAGCTCACTGCCGACCTTGGGACCGACGGCTTCGGTGCGGACGATCGTGACGTTCCCAGCGCCGTACTTGGCCTCGAGGGCGGCCGCGATGGACTTCGAGATGCCTTCAGCGCCGGCACTCTGGGCCTCGACCTGCTTTTCGTCACGGGCGCGGATGGTGTACTCCGTCGCCGTACCGAACTGCTGGATTTCCGACCCGGTGATGCCAGCCTGGTCGAGCGTGCTGCGCACGACGGCCACATCCGGCGCTTCCTTGAACTGCACCTGCATCAGCGTCCCGCCGGTGAACTCGATGCTGTAGTTCACGCCGCCGCTGACCGCGAAGGTGACCAGCCCTGCCGCGATGAACGCGATCGTGAGGCCGGCCGCGAGGCGCCAATGCTTTACGAACTCGTACTTGGTGTTATGAAAGATCCGCAGCATGGCGTCCTCAGATACTCAGCGTCTGGGTACCGCGCGAGCGGTTGAGCCAGAGCAGGAAGAAGGTCTTGCTCACGAAAATCGCCGTGAACAGCGAAGCAACGAGGCCGGCGATCAGCGTCACGGCGAAGCCGCGAACGGGGCCGGTGCCGTACTGGTACAGCACCATGCCGGAGAGGATCGTGGTGGCCGAGGTGTCAACGATCGCGCTGAGGGCATGACGGAAGCCTTCATCGATCGCGAGCCGGACGGACTTGCCCGCGTCGAGTTCTTCGCGGATGCGCTCGAAGATGAGCACGTTGGCGTCAACGGCGATACCGATGGAGAGCACGAAACCGGCGAGGCCGGGGAGCGTGAGCACCGCATTGAACCCCGCGAGCACGGCCAGCGTGTACACGAGATACAGCACCAGACCGGCCACGGCGAGCACGCCGGCGAAGCGGTAGTACCCGACCATGATGACGACGATCAACAGGAAGGCGATCGCGAGCGAGAGGGCTCCCTTGTTGATCGAATCCTGGCCGAGGCTGGCGCCGATGCTCCGCACTTCCGCGACCTTGAGCGGGACGGGGAGCGCGCCGGCGCGGAGCACGAGGGCGAGGTCCTGTGCCGCCTGCAGCGTGCCGCCACCGAGCGTGATCTGGCCGTTGCGCCCGATGGCGCTATTGAGCACGGGCGCCGTCACGACACGCTGGTCGAGGACGATGGCCATGTTGTCCTTGACGTGCTTGCCGGTTTCGACCTTGAAGCGGCGCGCGCCTTCGTTGTTGAGCGTGAACTGCACGACGTTGCCTTCGACCGGATCGGTGGACGGCCGCGCGTCGGTGAGCACCTCACCGGTGATGATCGGGCGCGAGTCGAGCACGTACAGCGCGAAGAAGCGCTGGGTGCCGGACACGAGCGAATCGACGCCCCAGCGGATCACCTTGCCCGGGGGCATGGCGCCCTGGATGGCCGGCAGCGCGAGCGCACGCTCGATGGCACCGTACGCGGCCTCGGGCACGATGTACTGTCCGGGGATCTGCCCCGGCTGCACGTTCGTGCTGAACAGGCCACCGGCGACCGCCGTCGGCGTCTGCGCGGCACCGGCCGCCTTGGCACTGTCGGCACCGGTGGCCCCAGTGGCACCGGCCGCCTTGGCGGTGTCAGCGGTGGAGTCGGTCTTCTGGGTGAGCAGCGAGGTGACACCGGCCTTCGCGGTGGTGTCCCCAGCCGTCGCCGCCACCGCGACGCCGAGGCCGGCGTTCTTCGCGATTTCGTCGAAGCGCGGCAGCACCTTTTCGAGCGCCTGCGTCTTGTCAGTGATCTGGAACTCGAGGAACGCCGACTTCTGCACGACGTCCTGCGCACGCTCGGCGTCGTCGATGCCGGGCAGTTCGACGATGATCCGCTCGTCGCCCGCTTTCTGGACGACCGGTTCGGCCACACCGAATTCGTCGATGCGCTGACGCACGACCTTCAGTGCACGATCGAGGGCTTCGGACTTGTTGGCGACCACCTGCTTCGCCTCGTCGACTTCAAGCGTGAGGTGCATCCCACCCTGGAGGTCGAGACCTCGCTTGAGCGGCACGCGACGTACGGTGTCGTAGACGAAAACGCCATCGCGCTTCACCCGTTCAACGACGGTGCGCGGAAAGAGGGCCCACGCAGAGGCCGCGAAGAGTCCCACGATGAGCAGGACGCGGTACTTCAGGTTCGCCATCGAT